>JAMORD010000092.1 GCA_027063755.1 bacterium
TATACCTGTAGACACCGATGAATTTAAGAGTATGCGTAGCACTTGGGGATGTGTCATAAGCCATATAAACTCCTTGGTGGCCGATAAACTGCTTCGTTTCTTCATGCCCTTCTCATCTATGTAATCTGGGTAGGAGAGTATATTTAAAAAGTTTATCGTCATGAAAAAGGTAGAGGCAATGAAAGTTGTCTTGTAATCTCCCCACAGGACTATGAGCAGTCCTGACAGTAGTGCATTGATAGCGGCTCCAATCTGCCACCAGCTTCTTACACTGCCATAGTATTGTTTTCTTATGTGCTGTAGTTCATGTATTTTCAAATAGCTCATAATCATGGCATTGTGTGTGCCACTGCGAAATGCCTCTGCAGCACCGAGCATAAACATGGCCCATGCAAAGAAATAAAAACTTTTCATGAAGAGAAATAGTGGCAATATAAGTATATAGATACCCATTGATATCAGTAGAGCCTTTTTTCTGCCGTATGTATCGGCTATAATACCCGTGGGTATCTCCAGTATATTAACGGCAAACTCTCTTATGGCGTATAATATGCCTATTTGGAAATATGATAGACCTACCGAGAGAAAATATAAGAGCATGAATGGCTGGTATAGTCTTAGGTTCTTCAAAAATCCATATGCGGCAAATTTTATGTATTGGATATCCTTTTTCCATTCCATAGCCCTATCATTATACAGGGCTGGTGCATAAATATTTGACATTGCCTTGTTATTAACTTATAATTATCTAATATGAGAATTACGAGGAGGTGCTGTGAGTGAAGAAGTTTCTTTTGTGGAGTGTAGTGATATCGTTTATTGTGGGTATGCTCATGATACCTATGCCTACCCCATCTACATATGCAGGAGACTGTGCTGGTATTAAAGTGCTCTTTGACAATGCACACGGAGAGACAGCCGGTAATGCCGACTGGTCTATAGATGGGGCATATTCCTCATTTGCCGATGCCCTGAGAAAAGAGGGTATGGTGGTAGACCAGTGGGGAAATACCGAATGCCGTAGGTGTGGAGAGGACGACGTTCCTATTACATATAATGTGCTTGAGAAATACAATGTATATGTTATTCCCGAACCCAATGTCAACTTTACCCCCAGAGAGCGTGCAGCCATACTGATGTTTTTGAGAAATGGTGGTGGCATTTTGTTTATGGGTGACCACTCAGGCAGTGATAGGAACAACGACGGTTGGGATAGTGTTGAGATTATCAATGGCTTTACCCAGTGGATGGCTACCGACAAAGACTATGACCTTGAAAAACCTTATATATACGATAAAGACTTTGCCGGTAGACTGGGCTTTAGGTATACATTTGAGGGTGCCGATGATGCCCACATATCCAACTTCATGAAGGACCACCCTATCACCCAAGGACTAACAGAAGTGGGCTCTTGGGGTGGCGGTGTGATAAAGAATCTTGGCTTTGGCAACGCAAATACCGTCATATGGTATAACTCTTCAGAGAAAGATGTTTACCTCATAGCCGGTTTTTACTTTAAAGGTAGATTTACCTCTATTGCAGACTCTGGTGTGTTTGATGATGGCACCGGTGCCGAAGGTGAAGCTTTGTATGATGGGTGGAATTACGGTAGTGATGCACTCATGGGAATAAATACCATTAAGTGGCTTGCCGGATGCTTGCCAGCAGGACCACAGTTTACAGGTAAGAAACTCTTTCTATATATAAATGATAAGAATATTGTTACCTACGATGGCAAGACGCATGCCCTTGAGAAGAAGACTATAGACGCTGCTCCCTTTATAGATAAAGATGCATGGCGTACCCTTGTGCCTGTAAGATTTGTCTCTGAAAATATGGGACTGAGAATAGACTGGAACGGTAAGACCAGAGAGGTGACTATAACATCTGCCGATAAGCAGATAGTTCTTAAAATAGGCTCTAAAAATGTTGTTGTCAGGGACCTTGCAACAGGTAAAGAGACAAAACAGACTATAGATGTGGCTCCCCGTATCATTCCACCGGGAAGAACGGTTGTGCCACTAAGGTTTATATCAGAGACCATGGGCATGCAGGTAAAGTGGAAAGCAAGACAGAAGTATATTATTATCACTGCTGAAGAGTAGGTATAGAAACTATATATTTACTTAGTCTTTATACAATGGCCGATAAAATCGGCCATTGTATTTTTGTCGCTATTAAAAAATAACATTTTATGTAGTATTTACTTTTAAGATAGGTATATAAAATAGATACAGCCTCATATATTTTAATAGAAGATTTTGTTTGTATTGTTTATCACCTTATATAATTGCGGTTTGTAAACCCAATGAAAGGAGGTGTTAATATGAAGGAGTTGTGGTATGATTACTTTGTAAACCCAATGAAAGGAGGTGTTAATATGAAGGAGTTGTGGTATGATTACTTTGTAAACCCAATGAAAGATATAGTTAAGCCTTTGTTGATGTGCGTTATAGTTGGTGCCGTATTCCTATCTTTCTTGTCATTTATTCCCAATGTTTCTGCTGACACAAAGCCTTTACAACCACATGTTTGTGGTGCTGCAAAAGCTGATAGTAGCAATTCCCATCTAAGTAATAAACTCGGCCATGGCAATGTTGTTCTTCCAACTTCTGGTAATGTAGCTTGCAATGGAGATTGTGTGAAAACTGGTGATTATTGTTATAGGTGTGAGGGGGCTTGTCCGCATAATCCCGGAATGGTAAGTCAGCTTATTGGGACCGAGAAGGCTTGTTTGTGGAATGGAATTCCCCGCAGGGCTTGTTGTGATCCTTGGACTACATACTGCACAGTACATTGCATGGAATGAGAGGTTAGATAGATATGAAGGGAATGAAGGTTGTCATATATACCCTATTTTTTCTGATATTTTTCCTGGTTGCCGATTTAGTAAGTATATTTACCCCTATCTTGGTAGGAGATGTATATATTCAAGGTAGACCAGTTCCCGGCGATGGTAGAGTTATTTACCGCTATCCTATGAAGACATACCTCAAGCATAATTTGATGTATAAAACACCAGAACTGTCTGTGGGACTTATATCTGCAAGAGTTGCCAGAACAACCTCTATACTCAATGGTTTAGATGCACAAAGTGTTCTAACTGGTGTTCTAAGTGGTCAAACTGCGACTAAACTTATAAACTCGGCCCATAATCACAATGTAAAGATAGCAGTAGCCGTTGAGTACTATATAGGTCTTGATGTAAAGGATGTTATGATAGGTGATAATATTTTTCAAGCTTGTTCTTCATCTTCTCCTGTAATTCTGTCATCGTTATCGTTTATGAGTAACTCTTGCAAACCAGAGGGGTATCAATGGGTAGACGATGCTAATTTTCCTTATAGTTCTAAAATAAAATACATATTTGTGAAGGGTAATTACCGTGATATAAAGAAATTTTTAAGAGATAATGGTATTAATCTTGTGACTCCCTCTTATTTTGGGGGGATGTTTTTCCTTAACTTTTCTTTGGGGTTGCTGGTTTTTTCTGTGGTATTACTACTTATCACAATTATCGCTTATGTGTCCATGTTACGAATGAGTATACGTAAGGATGTTGTGAAAAATTCTAGAAGGTTCTTTGTGTATTATGCTTTGGGAAGATCTTTAAGGGATTTGTCTTTGTGGGCTTTATCTATGGAAATGTTGCAAGTGTTTTTGGCTATAATATTTGCTTGGTTGCTTGACAGGATCTTTGATGAAATTAGGTATATACCACTGTCTCATGCTTTAACCTTTGTGATGGGGTTAAGGGGTAAAGTTGCGTACTATTATATTGCTCCCTCCATAACTTGGAGATTAATATTGGTAGTTTTCTTTGCATTGTTTGTGGCTCTCTTCTTTTACTATTTATTCCGTGAGGATTTAAAGGGTGCATTTTACCGTCGTGGTGTAGCTGTTTTGCCATCTTCAATTATTGTTACACTATCGTTTGTAGTAACATCCGTGATGATTATTCTTGCTATATGGGGGGTAACGGTTTTTACCCGTTTGCATCTAATACAATCTGTCTATTCTCCTTCTGGCTATGTGGTCCAAGACAACGACCTAGAGCTATCTCTATTAGATGGCCATTCCATGAGACAGCTTGTTAAAAGTGGCAGTGTTTCTTTGGCAAGGGTTATATTTGTGGCCTCTGAAAATACCTTATATACATGCTATACCCCCGATATGAAAAGCTTTATAGATAGGCAGCTACCGTTAATTAATACACTCTGGGCAGATGGAAAGGCACAAGTGATTCATGATTGCCGAAAAATTACTAATAGCATACTGTATGCAGATGGAGTATTGGATATAACATATGTTCCATCTAATCAGGTAGATAAGTTTGTTGGTGCATATATCTCCATTAAAGCTCAAATGCATAATGAAATTGTTAAGCACGCAGGTGTTAATAGTAGTTTTAATGCCAATCAGTTAAAAGAAAATATCAGGTACATGTTCTATAGGGCTAATAATAAGATTAATAGGGCGATGGAGAGGGGATACTTTATATTTCTTTCATTCTCTCTTGTTAGTTTGCTTATCTTTCTGGCTTTTATGATAGCTATAGCTGAGATTATGTTAAAGCTTATGCCATTCCGTTTGGCGGTTTATATGATAAGTGGCTACACCTTGAGGCAAGGGTTAAAGTCTATGATGTCAAGGCTGCTTAAGTGGATTACTCTTGCATCTGTAGTGGGAGGGTTGCTTGGGTATTGGTTAGCTACTATTATATGGCGTAAGTTGGGATGGAATTTCCCTTCTGCTATATGGGTGTTGGCTGTTGTTATATTTATTCCTGCTGTTAGTTATCTTGGTATGGAACTGGCAACATTGCGTTTAAGAAAAGAAGGAGTCGTGAAGATCCTTAAGGCCGATCTATGAGGGGGAATGGGATATGGAGATTATAAAGCTTGAATCTATTGAGAAGTATTATCGTACCCGTTATGAAGAAGTGCATGCCTTAAGAGGTGTGAGTTTATCTGTCAATGAGGGAGAAAAAATTGTTGTGATGGGGCCTAGTGGTAGTGGAAAAAGTACTCTTCTGCACATTTTAGCGTTTTTAGATAATCCGGATGATGGCAAGAGATATATTCTTGGTGAAGATAAGACACAAGTTGGTGATACAGAGGCGGCAAGACTTAGAAGAGATATGTTTGGATTTGTATTTCAAGAGTTCAATATTATACCGGAAATGACAGTAGAAGAAAATGTGCAGTTGCCATTGAAGATAAAGAAAGTGCCACTTGCAGAACAGAAAAATTATGTGGAAAAAGCACTAAAAGCTGTAGGACTTATTGACAAGAGGAACAGAAAGGCATATGAGCTTTCTGGGGGAGAAAGACAAAGAGTGGCTATAGCTCGGGCTGTAGCTAGTGATAGCAAGGTACTTGTCATGGATGAGCCAACAGGTAACTTAGATGAGGAAACGGAAAAGGAAATTGTCAAACTCATACTCGGCCTGAATGAGCAGGGTAAAACCCTTGTTGTGGTGACCCATAGCGATAGATTGGCTCGTCTTATAGATGGCAAGTTGTATCACATGGAAGACGGAAAACTTTATAAGTAAATAGAAAAGGGGGATGGATCAACATGGATAGCAGATGTGGTTTTGTGTCTTTAAAGGAATTGCTGGAGATAGCGGATATATTGTGTAAGTTTTTCTCAAAGTACGATTGGGAGAAAAATGGGAATACTAAAGATATTATTCGTTTGGTAAGTGAGCTTGCTGAGCCATATCAGCCTGTAAATAAAACTTATGCCGAGGATATGATTAGAGATTGTCTACAGAACCTTAAGCAACATTCAGGAGCAAAGGTCTTTGTATTTGGGGGAACAGAGGAAGACATGTGGGTTGCCACATGGGTAGGAAGAGTAGACGCTACAGACATATTAGCCCTTGTGTATCTTAAAGTGTGCTAGGAATACTATGTTGATTATGCCAAGGGGGGAAGTGTGTTGAAAAGGTTGTTCATTGGTTTGATTGTATCTAGTGTGTTTTTTTCTGTTGTGATAATCTTGACATTTAGTGTATCTTTGGAAGTTAACGGGCAAACTTTTGTATGCCGTGGAGCATGGAATGTATGGAGATTTTATAACAGATTAGGTGAAGTGGCGGATCTTATTTACATATCAAGTGAAGATATAGATACTGGAGATATTTATGAGCGTTTAGATGCTATGTGTTATGGTTCCGAGAAGAAATATGAGGAAGTTATGGGAAAATATATATCGGCAGTTTTAAAGAGTGGTAAAGCAGTTTGGGATCAAGAGAGTTGGAGTAATTCGCAAATAGTAAATAAATGGTTAGATACACATGGTACTATCAGATTAAATAACACGCCCAGTGTCTTCCTGACGGGAAGCGGTTATGGTACTTTGAGGCTTAAAGAACCGGAAATGGAGCTAGGTAGTCCTTTAGCAAAGGTGAAGTTTAGAGGTACTATAAAGATTACAAATTATGGCAATAAGGTGTATGCAAGAATAGAAAAGTTGGAAATAGGTAAGCCTTGGGGAACAGGGACATGGATATTTACAGATGATAATTGGCCATGTTGGATAGGAGCAGCCAAGGATAAAGGAAGAAAGGAATATGGTAGCTTTCAATGGTATGGTACTGCGTTAGGGTTGTTTAGATATCATACAGACACTCATCATGTTGGACCACCGGAGACCAAGCTTGTGGAGGCACAATATGCCGATGGAAGAGGTAAGACGGTAATGATTAGGATGCAGAATGGGGACTCTGCTGTTGCTAAAGTGGGTTATCATGCCGAGGTTGTATGGCAGGGTAGTATAAACTTGGGTGTTAACTTGGGATGGGTGAGTCAGCGTGGTTCTGGAGTAAGTGCTGGGATCTCTATTCCCTTTGTGACTTCTCATCGTTGGGACCCGTATATAGGGATTCGGCTTGACATGGATAGAGATGGTGCCATACAGTGGCAGAGTGTAGTTGAAAGTCCTGATAAAAATCCAGGTTGGTGCAATTGATTGTTAAAGCCCCTCTCTTTATAGAGGGGCTTGTTTTCATATTTCTCCTTTTGCCTGATTATGATTCTGATTATATGATTATAGGGCAATGATTCTATTTTGTAGAATAAAGTGGATTGAATAAAAGTATACAAAAATACACGATTGACGAGGATACAAAAGCTGGTATACTAATAACTGCCTGCCTGGGGAGAGAGAAAACCGGGCACGGCGAGAGAGCGGGAACGCGACCAAGCAGGGGACGAAAGGAAAAGGCAGTGA
>JAMORD010000093.1 GCA_027063755.1 bacterium
ATAAACAAGTGTATGTAAGACTTCGTATCCCAATATATCGGTGGCTTTGATGCCAACTGTGCGGTACCATTCTCCTTTGGGCATGAATATAGCTGATAGATATGGTTCAATAACTCCAATGATAATGCCAGCCAGTATACCATATAGCATGAGCACTTCAGACATTGTGATATGTATCTCATTTAGTAGTTTATTGCTGTCTGGGGATATGTGGGTAAACATATATACAAGTATCAAAATGCCTATATAGAGCGCATAAAGAAAAAGATTGTTTTTGCCATAGAAGGTTTTAAACAGTCTCACCGTATTCACCTCCAAACAGGTCCATATATATCTGTTCCAATGTTTGGCTCCTGTGCTCCTTAAGATCTTCCATGTTTCCTTGGAGCACGATTTCACCATCGTTTATGAATATGACTGTATCGGCAATTTTTTCTACCTCGTATATCTGATGAGATGCCATTAATATGCTTTTTCCGTCAGATACCCACTGAATCATATGTTCTCTAAGCGCTTTTATGCGAGGTAGGTCAATACCTTGCCATGGCTCATCGGCCAGTATGATATCAGCATCGCTTGATAAGGCGGCCGCCCAGAATATTAATCTCCTTTGACCTTCTGATATGTTATGAATAGGTATGCTACATGGTATTTCCCATATGTTGCACAGTTTATTAAATGTGTCTTCTTGGCATCCTGCTATGTAACATATGTTATGTCCTGTAATAGAAGGGTATATAAGTGTGGTTTGTGGTATGTAAAAAGCCTTTCCATCAAGGGATATTGTTCCTTTATATGGTTTTATTAGCCTTAGTATGGTGCGAATGGTTGTGGTTTTACCGCTGCCTATTGGTCCTAACATGGCACATAAAGAGCTACTATTTACCTGAAAGCTAATACCCTTGAGTATGTTTTTCTTTCCTAATTTTACCCAGATATCGTTTACATTAAGCATTTTGCTTCCACTCCCTGTCAATCAGTTTGTGAAGTGTAGAGATATCTATTCCCAGTTTTTTGGCTTTGTCAATACAGGTTTTTATGTCTTCGCGGATAATCTGTTGCCTTTCACGGGACAGAATAGTGAGGGCATCTTTGCTAATGTATGTTCCTCCAGCCCCTTTGGTATATAGATATCCCTCGCTAAGTAATTCCCTATATACTCTCTGAACGGTGCCAGGATTGACCTGCAGCTGTGATGCTAAAGTTCTGATGGGGGGGAGTCTATAGTCCGGTTTTATTTCACCCGTGGCAATAGCATATTTGATCTGTTCTTTTATTTGTTTGTATACCGGTTTTTCGCTGTGATAATCTATTTTTATCTCCATATATATCACCTTGTCTATTTGTATTATATCAAATAATACAAAAGTGGGAACAATAAAAAGAGGGCTGTGGTTTACACAGCCCCAGTACTATGTGGGGAATTACATCAAAGATGATAGTAGGTTGAGATAGTCTTTCAGGAGCCTTGTTATAAGGAACTTTTCTTTGACTGTTTCATGTGCCCGTTGACCTATCTCTTCGGCAAGGGTTTTATCCTCAAGGAGTTTAACAATCGTATTAGCAAAACCATCGTAATCATATGGATCATGGAGAAAGCCATTGACACCATTTTCAATCTGCAGGGTAATACCTCCAACACGAGATGCCACAACGGCCTTCTTTTTCCACATAGCCTCTGTAACTGTAAGACCAAACCCTTCTCTTGTTGATTTCTGTATGACAACATCGGCTTTCCTCTGTAGGGCATTAACCAGTGTGCTGGAATCAACTGTTAGAAGTATGACATCGCCCGATTTTATGAGGTCTTCTGCCGACTTTTCTACCTCTGTGTATATCTTCCAGCCTTCAGGGTCATCGCTGGCCATATTGCCAAGAAGTACCAGTCTTGCATCTACATTTTGTTTAACCTTCTTGAATACCTCTATGACACCTACAGGGTCTTTCCATGGGTCAAAGCGAGATATCTGCGTAATAATGGGTTTATCGGTCTTTATGCCATATCTTTCAATGATTTCATCTACCTCTTTGGGGCTCATGTCTCTGTTTTTTTCTGATAGTGGATCAATAGATGGGTGGAATATGACCTGAGGATTGGGAAGATCGTCTTTTTTATACTTCTCACTAGAGATGATAACGGTATCATAGGCGAGAATAAAGCCTTTCAGGTATTCCCACAGTGTCTTGTTTGGATTAGTTATGTCTATATGGCATCTCCATATCCATGGCTGAGATTTTTTGTAGAAGGCAATCATTGGTAGCGGTTGGGGGTCATGAACGATAACGAAGTCATGGTTAAGGTGGGTGAATACGGAAAATGCCTCTACAGTTTCTTCGTAAATGCGTTTGACAGTATCGGTTAGATCAATATCAGCCCCCTGTAGGGCGTTGTGAAACGATTTGGTAACATTAAAAAACTCTGGAGTACCATGAAGTATTCGCCATCCTGTTTTTACACCAATGGAGTTCATTAGTGGAATGAGTGTATTAAGCATCTCTGCCACGCCGCCACCTTGATATGTAGAGTTAATGTGAACAACATGTTTACCAAGAAGTGGTCTTGCAGCCTTGTGAATTTCATAAATCTCCTTGTCACCTATAATGTGGCGATAGTCAGAAAGTTTCTTCTGCATACCAGTCACCTCCCTTTGGTATTATTACAGAGAAGGGGGTGATTTTATGCGTTATATTATTGTCTCTAATAGATTACCAGTTACGGTCTCCCGACGCAAAGGCCAATTTGCCACAAAAAAGAGCGTTGGAGGTTTGGCAACTGGTGTCTCTGCTGTATTTGAAAATAATGAAGGTATTTGGATAGGGTGGCCTGGTATTGCCTCTGATACCCTTTCCATAGATGATAGAGAAGAGCTGGAAATGCTTCTCAGACGAGATGGATTTGAGCCTGTTTTTCTATCTTCCAAAGATATAAGTGGTTATTATCATGGATATTCCAATAAGACATTGTGGCCTCTGTTTCATTATTTTGCAAATTATACAGTGTTTAGTGATAACGAAATGTGGAGGCGATATGTCAATGTCAATAAAAAATTTGCTAAAAAGATAATTGCCCTTTATAGAGATGGGGATATCGTTTGGGTTCATGATTATCATTTATTTCTTGTACCTCAGATGGTGAGAAGGGAAATCCCCGATGCTACTATTGGATTTTTTCTTCATATACCTTTTCCCTCTTATGAGGTGTTTAGACTACTTCCTGAAAGAAAAGAATTGCTTGAGGGAGTTCTTGGAGCTGATCTAATAGGCTTCCATACATATGACTATGTTAGGCATTTTCTTAGCAGTGTCAGGCGCATTGTTGGTATAGAGCATCATATGGGAAGACTATGGGTTGGTAAAAGACAAATAAAGGCATCAGCATTTCCTATGGGTATTGATACGGATAGGTTTATAAGGCTTGCTCAGTCGTATTCAGTGCAAAAAAAGATAGAGGAATACAGAAAGAAGCTACATGGTCGCAAACTTGTTTTATCTATTGATAGACTTGACTATTCTAAGGGTATAGACCTTAGGTTAAAGGCTATTGAACGATTTTTTGATAAGTATCCAAAGATGAGAGAAAAAGTTGTGTTTGCCCTTATTGTTGTGCCCTCCCGTTCGCAGGTGGAAACATATCAGGATATGAAAGAGCGAATAGATAAACTTGTTGGGCAGATTAACGGCAAATATGGGGGTTGGGGCGTTATCCCTGTATGGTATATGTACAAGAGTTTTCCACAGGAAGATTTGATACCACTATATGCCCTTGCCGATGTTGCACTCATTACACCAATAAGAGACGGTATGAACCTCGTCGCCAAAGAGTATATTGCTGTGAAACAAGGAGAAAGTGGTATGCTTGTGCTCAGTGAGATGGCCGGTGCGGCAACAGAACTTGGCGAGGCTGTACTTGTTAATCCTATGGATACCGATGGGGTGGCAGATGCCATATACGGCGCTTTAACCATGTCTATAGATGAGAAGAAAGAACGTATGAGTAAAATGTTTGAGCGAGTGAAAAAATGGAATGTTCACAGGTGGGCAGAGGATTTTGTTGAGCGATTGGAAAGCATTAAGGATTATCACAGGCAGTTTGCAGGAAAAATATTAACAGGAAAAGCTCAGAAGAGATTAAAAGATGCTTTTGTTTCTGCCCAAAGGAGAGTGCTTCTTCTTGACTATGACGGTACTCTTACGAAGATTGTAAGGAGACCCGAATATGCTAAGCCAGATAAGGAAATAAAAGACATTTTAAGACGGTTAGCACGAAAATCAGATGTAGTAATTGTTAGTGGTAGGGATAGGAAAACCCTTGATCAGTGGTTTGGTGATTTGCCAGTATCTTTCGTAGCTGAACATGGTGCATGGATTAAACATAAGGGTAAGAACTGGAATACGCTTATTGCTATTCCATCGGACTGGAAAGACGATATTAGACCAATTATGGAGTTGTATGCCGATAGAACAGCCGGTGCATTTGTTGAGGAGAAGGAGCATGCCATTGCATGGCACTATAGGTTGGCTCTTCCTGAGCATGCCCAGGTAATGGCAGCTGAGTTGAAGGAGGTACTTATGTCGCTCATTTCAGGTAAGGATTTGGAAATCATTGATGGTAATAAAGTTATAGAAGTAAGGGTTGCAGGTATCAATAAGGGAATTGCCTCATCACGCTTTATAGAGGATGCCGACTTCATACTTGCTGCTGGTGATGACTGGACTGATGAGGATATGTTTGAAGCTATGCCAGAGCATGCGTGGACAATAAAGGTTGGTCCTAAACCGTCAAAAGCTAAGTGGATTATTGAAGATGTAGATGAAATGAGAAGGTTGCTAAGTGAACTAAGTGCCCTTGACATGACAAAATAATTTTTGCTATAATGCATTTGCGACTGGCAAGGAGCGGGTGTAGCTCAGTGGTAGAGCGCCTCCCTGCCACGGAGGAGGTCGCGGGTTCGAATCCCGTCACCCGCTCCAAACAAGGGGGCACATCAGCCCCCTTGTTTCGTTTTTGATAATTAATAATTTTCTGTATACATAGTGTGTTTGTGTTAGAATAGCAAGGATGAAATAACATCTTCCATGAGGAGGGGGATTTAAGTGGAAAACTGGCATGCTCTGACAAAGGAAGGGATTGTAAAAAAGTTTGGAGTTGACCCAGATAGGGGATTATCTATAGAAGAAGCTCAGAAAAGATTAGAAAGATACGGAAAGAACGCTTTACCTGAAGGAAAGAAAAAGACTTTATGGAATAGACTTGCTGAGCAACTTCTTGACCCTATGATTATTCTCCTTATGGTGGCCTCGGTTATTTCCATATTTGTTGGAGAGTTAGTTGATGCCATAGCCATTATTGTCATTGTTGTGCTCAATGCCATTATTGGCATATATCAGGAATATAAGGCAGAGAGTGCACTTGAGGCTTTGAAAACACTGACTACGCCTCATACAAGGGTTATAAGAGATGGTGCTATAGTGGAAATTACCGTAGATGAAATCGTTCCTGGCGATATTGTGGTTCTTGAGGCCGGTGATAAAGTACCAGCCGATATATATATACTTGAGGCGTTTGGCCTTATGGTAGATGAGTCTATTCTTACCGGTGAGTCTCATCCTGTTATGAAATCTCCTGGTACGGTAGGTGAAGATACAGCCCTCGCAGATAGGAAAAACATGCTTTATATGGGGACATCTGTGGTTAAGGGGAGAGCCAAAGGTGTTGTTGTTGCCACAGGACCGGCCACAGAGCTTGGCAAAATTGCCACTTCGCTTGCTTCTATGGAAGAGGAGAAGACTCCATTGCAAAAGAAGATGGCCGAGTTTAGTAAAAAGCTCAGTCTCATTACACTGGGTATTGTTGCTATTGTCTTTGCTCTGGGGCTTTACAGGGCATGGGGTAGTGGAGGTAATATGTTCCAAATGATACTTGACCAGTTTATGGTGGCTGTATCTCTGGCTGTTGCTGCTGTTCCTGAGGGACTTCCAGCTGTTATGACCTTGGTTCTTGCCATTGGTGTCATAGACATGGCTGCAGAAAACGCTATTGTTAAAAAACTTGCTGCCGTAGAGACCCTTGGTAGTACCACTCATATATGCACCGATAAAACAGGCACGCTAACGCAGAATGAAATGACGGTGCGCTATGTCCATACCCCGTCCGGCGGTTTCCATAAGGTGAAAGGTGAAGGATATGCTCCCAAAGGAGAAATAGAAAATGCTAATGTGCCTGAAATGGAGTGGATACTGAAAATCTCTGCCTTGTGTAATGATGCCCATCTTAGAAAAGATGAAAGTGGTGCATATGGTATCGTAGGTGATCCTACAGAGGGAGCCCTTGTTGTTCTGGCATATAAAGGTGGCATTGATGTACAGAGCATAAGAGAAACATGTCCCCGTGTGGGTGAGATTCCATTTGATTCTGATAGAAAGATGATGACTACTATTCATGAGTGCGACAGTAAATATTATGCTATGTCCAAAGGTGCTACCGAATCTATACTTGCTGTGGCTTCTTACATACAGGTTGGGAAAGAGATTAGACCAATTACCGACGGAGATAGAAAAAAGATTATAGAGACTGCAAACTCCATGGCCAAGCAAGCGCTCAGGGTGTTGGCATTTGCCTACAAAGAGATGTCAGAGCCAGATGAAGAACATGCCGAGGAAGACCTTGTATTTGTTGGTCTTGTTGGCATGATAGATCCGCCAAGACCAGAGGTTCCCGGTGCTATTAAGCTGTGTAAAACTGCTGGTATTAAGGTGGCTATGGTTACAGGTGATAATCCTATTACCGCTATGGCTATTGCTCGTGAGATTGGACTTGTCGAAGACCATGAAGATGGTACCTATATCACAGGTGCTGAGCTTGAAAAGATGTCCGATGAAGAGCTGAGAAAAGTTGTGAAGAATACCAAGGTGTTTGCCCGTGTCAGTCCTGAGCATAAGCTTCGCATTGTTAAGGCCCTGAAATATCATAAAGAAATTGTTGCCATGACAGGTGACGGTGTTAATGATGCACCAGCCCTGAAGATGGCCGATATTGGTGTTTCTATGGGCCTTAGAGGAACAGAAGTGGCGAAAGAGGCTGCAGACCTTATACTTCTTGATGATAACTTTGCCACTATCACCAAGGCTGTTAGAAGAGGGCGTATTATTTATGATAACATAAGGAAATTTGTGCAATTTCTGCTTTCATGTAATCTTGGTGAGGTTGCTATAGTATTTCTTGCCGAACTCTTTGGTTGGGGCTCTCCTTTTAGACCTATACATCTTCTTTTCCTGAACCTTCTTACCGATTCCTTCCCAGCACTAGCACTGGGTATGGAAGGACCTGAAAAAGATGTTATGGAACGTCCACCGCGAGATCCTAATGAACCACTTCTTGATAGAAAGATGACATTTCTTATGTTGACAACAGCTGTATTTATTACGGTAGCTGTTCTTTCTGAATATTACCTCGTGAAATATGTTTGGCAGTTTCCCCACGATGTTGCACAAACTTCAGCGTTGGCAACACTGGTTATTGCCGAGGTTGTCAGGGGATTTGCAGCAAGGTCAGAAAAAGAGTGGATACTTTTTACCCCAAAGATGTTTTCTAACAAGTATATGAACTGGGCTGTATTCATCTCTATAGCACTTCTATTGCTTGCTATGTATTTACCGGGAGTAGATAGGGTGATGCAACTGAACCCTGTTAAGGATGTTCGTCTCTTGGCTACCATCATTGTTGCTTCTCTACTTCCGGCTCTTGCACTGGAAGTGGCCAAGATATGGTATGGAAGGAGGTATGAGTCTTGAAAGAAAAAAAGATAATAGGTATTCTTGTTGTTAGCTACTTGGTGTTTGCTGGTATCGTTGCATGGCTTGTGTGGGATAGTCTAAAACAGAATGGTTTTTCAGGTTCAGGACTTTATACCCGCTTTGGCGTTATTATTGGCATTTTCATATTGCTTAGTATCATGGAATTTTGGCTAAAATACAAAGTGGGAATGTCAAAGACTTTGCTTATTAGGGGACTGGCTGTTGGCATTGGTATAGGTATTATTTCGTATGTTATGGGATATGCTGCTACCACTTCTGCTATGTGGGGAGGCTTATTTGGTATTATCTACTATTTCTGGGATAGAAGTAAGATGATAAGACTACAGAACATGCAAAAGTAAATGTAAAAGTGGGGATGTCTATAGGTGACTTCTCAGAAAATGGAGCAGGGCATCTCCACTTCTTGAAAGCACGAAGAGATGGTTTTTCCCGAATTTTTGCTTATCGTCTGATTCTATGTATATTTTTAATGTAGTATCTTCTTCTGTGATAACGGCTCCCACAAAGTTGCCTGTTTTAGAGATAACACTCCCTTTCATGGCTGTGGGGAACATGAGAAAATCTTCTTCGTCTGTTCCCTGAATATTTATATGTATCCACAGTTTAGGTATATGTTTTTGCTCAAGGTATATCCAACCGCGAGATGCTCCCCATATGGTAAGGGCACTGGTGAGAAAGTCTGTGCTGGCAGTAATGGGATTGTCGCTACCAGTAAATGCTTCTATAAGTGTAATAATTTGTTCAAGCACCTCATTTTCACTTTGCATGATTCGTATCGTTTCTATAAACATTTCTATGAGTTCTGTGGCATCTGAACTGCCAATAAACTTCCCCTTTTCAACTTCCATAGCCGTTTTAATAGCCAGAGCGTAAAAAGGGTCAGAAAGTTCTATTTCTTCAAGGACAATATCAGACCATTTTGAACCCAAGATATCAAATAGGTGCTTTGCTCTTCTAAAGTGAAAATTGGCAATTTCCCTTGCTGAATCTATAGCCTTTTTGCCTATAAGGGCGTGGATATATGCAGATAAGAGTTTAAATCCGTTTTTATATAGGTGTTTAGACAGCTTGGTAAGTGATTCAATGTCTTGATTGACAATACGAGGATGGCCACTTTTGATCATGTCAGCAACAAGTAGATGTGGAACATGTGGTAGAATCTCATCTACTTTGTATGCGTTCATGTCATAGGTGTAGTGTTCTGAGTATGGAAGTTCTTCATTGTAGGGTTCTTCCGAAAGCATGTTGTATAGATGCATACTACCCCGAGTAATATCGCCTCCGCTACGAAAAATGACTTCTTGGGATGCCATGGATAAGAAACCATTGGCCACTTGGGGCATACCGTAGATATGATATGCCAGGGCTATGGAGAGATATATGTAATCTCTGTCGTATAGTATGAGACCTTCAATATCAATAAGAGCCAACAATGTATTTATGTATTCCTCAAATTCACTACGACTGAGCATCTGGGCTTTCCACTGTATAGCCATACCTATGGCTAAGAATGCCTCAACATTGTAGTAATACACAAAGTACTCAAAGGCCCTTTCCAGATAGTATGTTGCTAGCCACAGATTACCTCCCGAGAGGATTAGATACATACCTGTGGTAAACATGCCATATGCCATAAGGTATGGTTCTGTTTCGCTATAGGTATCCTTTAATTTGATGGCCTCAGATAGGGCATTGTCATATAGTCTCTTTTTGGCGTATATATGCATGAGAATATCCCTATATCTAAAAGTATGTTCTATAAATGTAGGACATTGTTTATATGTTTGGTGAAGCCTTGTCAACTCTTCAGATGATATATCTTTATTATTTCTCATTTTGTATCTTATAACGCTATCTATTATCAGGTACTCCATGCAAGGTCCTCTATCTATGTCGGTGGCAGTTAGAGTAGTGTATATATCGTCCCATCCAATACCGTTAGTAAGCATGGGAAAAGCATAATATAAAATATGGGTAAGGAGCCATGGGCTATCGCCGTGGAACATGCGTACGGCTGAGAATATTTCATATCCTCTCTCTCTTCTACCATTTAACATAAATACATGGCCTATTAACAGGTAATAATGAGGATGTTCCAATAGTAAGTCGCCAAAACGCTTTTCCATTTCCCATGCTAGTTCCAATGCTTCGGCGAGATTGTTATTTCTTAGTTTGTGAAGTAAAGCCCCGCTGAGTTTTAATAAAACCAATTTACCATTATCTGATAGATTATCCATTTCGTCTAGGAAATGGTAAATAATAGGAAGAGATAGGTGTGTTTGTCTTACAAGTTCTCTGCTGAGTTCTATTCTCTCATTGGCATCCTCCACAAGGTGACTAATGAGATGATTGTCTGCTATTGTAGCTAAATCTCCGTACAGGTCAAGAAGTCCACTTTCTACTATGTGTAATATGTCCGTATGTTTGTTGATACCTACAATAAGACTGGCCGGTATTTCTGTGTGTTTATTACCAAATGCTGCAGATATATATTTGATAGTGTCTTTTCCCAGATGCCTTTCAAGATGTTTTATAAGGGATTTTTTATTCTCTGGAATGATGCCCAAATTGCTATCAATATAATGAAGTATACGAAGTATACTAATAATACTGCTGGTCTTGCCTTCTGAGAGGCTATACAGTGCCAACGTATCTATCTCAGGTAAGTTCATATGTTTTAGTATAGATGTGATTTCCTCAGGGTCCATTAGTGGAAAGATAGGTATGCCTTCGGGGTCTTTTCTTATAAATAGACCACTTTTGGCGTAAGAAAGTGCTTCCCACACACTACTTTTTCTGGCGGAGTCAATATAGTTTTCAAATATAACGGCTACAGGCTTGTCTATGAGTTTTAGCAGTTGTTCAACGGTGAGACCTATCCAATAACCTTCCATTTGAGGTATTAGTATGCCCGATGGGCCTTTATAGGCTATATTGGTATACTTAGATAGAATTCTACCGACATTACCGTCATACATTGAGAGTATTGATTTAATACTATTTCTTGGTATTAACTTAATGAGACTATCAAGCAATGACTCAACCATGATTTGGTAGGAACTACCAGCTGGTACTGTTATAACAACAAATCCTTTACTTCTCAGTTTTTTTATGAGTGCCGAGATGACAAGTCTTTCACCTTCACCTTCAAGTCCTGTAAATGTTATCAGATTGCTATTGCTGTTGTCAGTAAGTTGGTGAGCCATTTCTTCAATATATGAAGGGATAATAGGGCGGAGTAGCTTCCATTGCTGAAGTTGCGTGTAGCTAACAATATTGTCTAAACCCGCCAATCCCTTAGATTGCAGAATCTTGAATATCTTAGTAAGTATGGGGCTATAATTTTTCCATTGGGCTATAGCTTCAATGGCTATTTTATTGGCAAACTCGCCTGTCTCTCTACTTCTTAGGAGATGTTCTGATGGTATAAGTTTTAATCCGTTATCTGTCCATACAATACTGTCAAGTCCTAATGGGAGCGCAATTTTGATATCTTTTAGTTCGTATAAATAAGATATTATGGCAAGTGATTCACCTAAAGATAAATTCTCAATGGGCCAGCCGTTCGTTTTCACATAGTCTATATTATCTAAATTTGCAATAATCTCAGATAATGAAGATGCTTTCTGCCAGTTTTCTATCCATGAAAAGTCACTTTCTTGGTCTATCTCCAGAAAATTCAAGGCTAATACCTCCTTATAGATATATATTACTATATAAAGGGATGTTTTAAGGAGGGGTGATATGTGTCGTATATAGAGGAAGTTCGCTATGTATGTGGAGACAGACCTGATGTTGTAGATGCGTTTGAAAAAGTTAACAGGAAGTTGTTTCTTTCTCGTTCATATCGTAGATATGCAGATAATGATATGCCGCTTCCTATAGGTTATGGCCAAACAACTTCACAGCCTTCTCTTATAGCAGATATGATATGTCGTGCTGATATCAAAAGAGGGGATAAGGTCTTAGAGGTTGGAACGGGAACAGGATTTGCAGCAGCTATTATGGCAACTATCGGTGCAGATGTTTATACTGTAGAAAAAGTGCCTGAGCTTTACCAAATAGCTAAAGAGAATCTATCATCATTTGACAATGTTCATGTATATCTTGCCGGTGATATATTAGGGCTTCCTGAACATGCCCCCTTTGACAAAATAGTTGTGTTTGCCCACGCAGAAGATATACCTGTGCAGCTGCTTGAGCAACTAAGAGTGGGCGGTGTAATGATTATACCGGTAGGGGATGAGAGGATACAACATCTGTTGAGAATAGAAAAGACATCGGATGGAGACAGGGTAGAGACACTGTATCCTGTAAGGTTTGTCCCACTACGATGATAAAAGACAAGGTTTTTCCTATCATCAGAGAATGTGGTTTAGAGCCTCTTTGTATAGATAGTGTAAAACATTTGCCTATATCTATAAGGCCCTTATATATGTGTAAATTTGGTTGTCCAGAGTATGGGAAATACCCTTCCTGTCCGCCCTATACTGGGAGTTTTGATGATATTCTCAGATTCTGGGAGTCGTATAACGCATTTGTACTTGTTACAACAACATATGAGTTTGACGATGATTTTGATGCATACAAGAGAAATTTTCAGTATAAATTGATAAACATTCAGAAAAGGCTTCAAGGTTCTAATTTTCCATATGCCTTTGCAATGTTTCCTGGTTCATGTCGCCTATGCAAAGTGTGCGGTATGCCAAAAGAGTGTTATCGTCCATGGGATGTTAGACCTTCTGTATCTGGTATGGGTGTGGAATTACTTCGTTATTTGCAACAAAAAGCGAGTAAAATTAATAAAGTGAATATTTATTTGCATACAAGACGATTATTCAGTATAATACTTTTAGGGTGATTAGTGAATATTTATGAAAAAGGAGTGATGAGAGTGACAGACAGCTCACGCTCAAGAAAGAGCACAAAGAAGCGTTTGATGTACCTCCAGAAGCTTCTCAAGGAGGAGTTTTTGGGATCCCAGAAGGAGATTGTAGATAAACTTCGTGAAGCCGGTTTTAATGCCACACAGAGCACCATATCCAGAGACCTCAAGCGTATTGGTGCTGTGAGAGTTGCACTGCCTACTGGTGAATACCGTTATATGATTCAGGATTATGCCGTTGAGGGGGTTAATGAGAGGGTTATAGAGATTATTCGCCGTGCCGTAACAGCATTTGAGTATAATAGTCCTATTTTGCTTGTTAAGGTAATACCGGGAACAGCCAGTGCCGTTGCCAGGGCTATTGAGTCTTTATCACTGCCACAGATAGCCGGTAGTGTGGCAGGAGATGACACAATTTTCTTCCTTCTCAAAGAAGGAAGCAATGCTGCAGAAATAGTTACTACCCTCCAGAAAATTGTTGAATTTAATCCAGACGAATCTATGTCTCTGGAGGATGAAGAAGAGTAAAAAATAAAATAGGAGGCGATGCTTTATGAGAGATCCCAAAACTATTCGTAATGTAGCCCTTGTTGGACATCACGGCACTGGTAAAACAGCCCTTGCCGAAAAAATACTCATGAAGGTAGGCAAGATTAAGTCTCCCGGTATTTCTGACTTTGACGACTTTGAAAAAGAGCACGGCATGTCGGTGAACCTGACACTACTTCCCTTTGAGTATGAAGGGGTTAAGGTTAACATGATTGACACTCCCGGTTATTTAGACTTTGCTGGTGAAGCATGTGCAGCACTTCATGTCAGTGAAACGGCTATCTTTGTTCTTGACATCTCTGCCCGTGAGGTTGGTGTACAGGCTGAGAGATTGTGGGATCGTGGTGAAGACCATGATATGCCCCGTATTATCTTTGTCAATAAGATGGATAAAGAGGGGGTAAACTTTAGAGAGTATCTTGAGGTTATATGGAATGCCTTTGGAAAGAAAGCAATGCCCCTTTACCTTCCTATTGGAGAAGGTCCAAACTTCAAGGGGCTTGTATCTATATTTTCCGATGAATTCCCCGAAGAGGTTCAAGACCTTGCTAATGAGCTGAAAGAAGAGGTTATGGACCTCGTCGTTGAGATAGATGACGAGATTATGGAGAAATACCTTGGCGGTGAGGAGATTACCAAGGAAGAGATAGGAAGGGCTATGAAAGAGGCTTTCTTAGAAGGTAATTTTATACCTATTATTCCCGGTTCTGTTGAGAAAGATATCGGCCTTGAGGAGCTTTTAAAAGTTATCAAAGAAGATGCTCCATCTCCTGCAGAGCGTATTTGGGAGAAGGTGTATACCGCCGATAAGCCATTGGTAGACCAACCCTTTGGGGCTATTACATTTAAGGTTTATATTGATACATACATTGGCAAGATTGTGCTCTTTAGGGTGTTTGGTGGTTCGTTGAAGAAGGGAGACACTATTCTTGTAAAGGATACAGGTATCCAAGTGCGTATAAATCACCTTTACGATATATTGGGGAAAGAGCTGACAGAGATTGATGAGATTGGTCCTGGTGACATGGGGGCCATTACTAAGGTAGAAGAAATTTCTGCCAACCAGATACTGACAGATCCTAATAACCCAGTGGAACTGACCAAGATTCCTTATCCTCAACCTATTATGCCTATAGCCATAGAGCCCAAGACTAAGACGGATCAGGAGAAACTTATGCAGGCTCTTCATAAGTGTAATGAGGAAGATCCATCATTTGAGACATTCTACGATACTGAGATGCACCAGACAGTGGTAAATTTGCAGGGTGATGTTCAGCAAAAACTGCTTCTTGACAGACTTCACAATAAGTATCATGTTGATGTTAATATAGTTCAACGCAAAGTTCCATATAGGGAGACCATTAAGGGTAGGGCACAGGCTGTTGGTAAGTTTATCAAGCAGACCGGTGGTCACGGTCAGTATGCCGTTGTTCATATAGAGATTTGGCCCCTTGAGAGAGGCAAAGGCTATGAATTTGAAGATGCCATATTTGGTGGTGCCATTTCCCGTACATATATCCCATCTGTGGATAAAGGTGTAAGGGAGCGTATGGCCAAAGGTGTTATTGCCGGATACCCTGTTGTTGATGTCCATGTAAAACTCTTTGATGGTAAAGAACATCCTGTTGATTCTTCAGATTATGCATTCCAGGTTGCCGGTTCATTGGCATTCCAAGAGGCCATGATGAAAGCTAAACCCATACTGCTTGAACCTATTTATAAACTGACTGTAAAAGTGCCTAAGGACTATGTTGGTGATATTATGGGAGATATTAATTCCAGACGAGGTCGTATTATAGGTATGGATACAGAGGGTAAATATCAGGTTATTATAGCCGAGGTGCCATATGCTGAACTTATGGACTATGCCCGTGCCATAAGGTCTATTACCGGTGGTAGGGGTACATTTCAGATGGAATTTGACCATTACGCAGAGGTGCCAGCCCATATGGCGGAAAAGATTATAGCAGAGGCACAGAAAGAGGAAGAGTAAAAGATTACTGTTTTATAATATAGGGGCTACCGCCCGGTAGCCCCTATTGTCTTTTAAGGAGGTGTTGTTTATGAAAGATCTACTTAGGTGCTTGGCAGAAAAAAAAGGATATGGCATGGTTAAGGTTAAAGATATAGAGGTACTTGTAAGATTTTATGAACATGGGGAGGAACTCGTTGGTTCCTTTTGGATTCCTCAGGAGAAAACTCAAGAAGGTATCGTGTTTTCTGCGGAAATATATAGAGCCGTTGGGTCTAAAGATAACATAGATGGGGTTGTAGATGATCTGTTTGAGCATATAAAATCTTTACTTGAGAAGTTGTGAAAGTTTTTTTAGTGTTGATATAGCTTGCTTGGATTCTTTACCGTGCGAGCGGGCTATTTTTTCAAGGATGGTTATCGTGTTTTCGTATACTTTGATGTTTACGGGGTATGGATGACCGTCCTTGCCCCCATGGGCGTAGGAAAACACTGCAGGGTCGGTAAAATCTATATTTGTGTCATATAACAGAGCCGATGCCATAGCGAGAGCCCTTATTGATGCAGGTCCAAGCTTTGATAGTGCCAACTCATGTATGCTTTGTGGGGGATGTTCGTAAGTTGATAGAATTACCTTTTTTAGGCTACTACTGTATTTTAGACGAACATCATGGTGTGTTGGCATAAAAAGGCTTATTTGTCCCTCGGAGAGACTTTTGAGAATACTTTCTATTTCTGATGCCTTTATCTCTTTAAAGAGATTAAGAATGTTGTGTTTGGTTTGCTCTGATTTGGGGGCGGTAAGGTTAAATACTTTCTGTTCAATATTCTTGGTATCAATGCCAGAGTGTGGTGTTGTCAGTGTATTATTGATGTGCTTATAATGCCAGTGATATCGTCTGGCATATCTATTTTGTGGATTCATGCCTTGCTGAATAACTGTCCACTTCCCATCGGAGGTATATATAATGTTGTGGTGATATATGTTATAACCGTCTTGGATCCATGCACTGTCTACTTTGGCGGTAATCTTACTTATATTTTGCAGGTGGGTGGGGGAGACTTTTAAATATTTTCCTGTATTTTCTATTTCTATTGGGGTTTTGCGCATTGTTCCCCCTTTACCACCGGCTATAAAAAGACCACTATCTGGTGGTAGATTTCCCAGTGCTACTTTTATTGCTCCCAGCGTTGTTGTAGTTAGCCCCGAAGAATGCCAATCAAATCCAAGGAAACTGCCGAATGCTTGAAACCAGTATGGATCAGATAGCATGTCAATGAATTTGTCAGGTCCAAATTCTATGAGAACTAATTCTATAAAAACCTTGCTTAACTTCACCATTCTTGAGAAAAGCCAGCGAGGGGCTTTACCGCCGTGAAGTGGTAGATCAGCCTGTCCCGATTTGCGCATAAACTCACTCCTTTTTGCATATTATTGCATATTTAGTATAATACTTTATGTGAAAAAAACTTCCGAAAGGGGGAGTAGCGGTGAAAAAATTTAGAGTGTTTCTTACCTTGCTTCTAGTCTTCGGACTTATCTTTGGTATGTTTGTTGGTTGCGGAGAGCAGAAGCAGGAACAGGGTCAAGGACAGGAACAGGGACAAGGTCAAGAGCAGACCGAGATGGTGCTAAGGTACAACCTTGGTACGGAGCCCGAGACCCTTGATCCAGCAAAGGCAACAGGTGTACCTGAGATGACCGTTATGCTTCACACATTTGATGGTCTTACCCGTCTTGACAAAGATGGTAAGCCACAGCCAGCCGTTGCAGAAAGCTGGGAAGTTAAGAATGATGGTAAGCTTTACATTTTCCACCTAAGAAAAGATGTTAAGTGGTCTGATGGTCAACCCGTGACGGCTCATGACTTTGAGTTTGCATGGAAGAGAGCTCTTTCTCCAGAGATTGCATCTGAGTATGCTTATCAACTCTATTACATTAAAAATGGTGAAAAGTATAATACCGGTGAAATCACCGACCCCAATGAGGTTGGTGTAAAGGCCATTGATGACTACACATTACAGGTAGAACTTGAGCAGCCTGCCCCATATTTCCTTTCTCTGGTGGCATTCCCGACACTGTATCCGCTACCAGAACATGTTCTTAAGGCAAATCCAGATTGGCCTAAGGGCATTGATAAAGATCCCAATCTTTATGTAACCAATGGTCCATTTGTTCTTGCCGAATGGAGCCACCACGATAAGCTCGTTTTGAAGAAAAACCCCAATTACTTTGACAAGGATAAGGTTAAACTGGACAAGCTGGTTTTCTACATGGTTGAAGATGCCAACACTGCTGTTCAGATGTTTGAGAATGAAGAAGTTGATATGATTGACAACATTCCAACAGCTCAGATTGACCAGTGGAAGGGTAAACCTGAATTCCACATTGACCCCATTTTGGGTACATACTACATTCTTGTCAATGTCGGCTCCGATAAGACCATGGGTGGAGAGAAGAATCCTCTTCAGGATGTTAGGGTAAGAAAGGCCATTGCCATGGCTATTAATAGGTCTGTTATTACTGATAAGATTCTTAAGGCTGGTCAGCAGCCCGCCTATGCATTTGTTCCACCGGGTATTCCTGATGCAGAACCTGGCAAAGATTTTAGACAGGTTGGTGGAAACTACTTCTCTGAGGATTTACAGAAGGCCAAAGAGCTTCTTGCCGAGGCCGGTTATCCTGATGGAAAAGGTTTCCCCAAACTGATATATCTTTACAACACATCTGAGGGGCATAAGAAGATAGGAGAGGCTATTCAGAGCATGCTTAAAGAGAATCTTGGTATTGAGATGGAACTCCAGAATCAGGAGTGGAAAGTCTATCTTCAGAGCCGTAATGAGGGACAGTTTGACCTTGCTCGTGCAGGTTGGCTTGGTGACTATGTTGACCCAATGACATTCCTTGATATGTTTGTCTCTACCAGTGGAAACAATGATACAGGTTGGGCTAATCCCCAGTACGACGACCTTATTGAAAAGGCCAAATATGAGACAGACAATGCAAAGAGAGTTCAGTATATGCACGAGGCTGAGGATATTCTCATGCAGGATATGCCTATTATTCCTCTGTACTTCTACACCAATCCAAGACTTGTTAAGACCTATGTAAAGAATTATGCTGCTATTTCTCTTGGTTGGGTAGACTTCAAAGAAGCCTATATTCAGAAATAGAACTTGGATATGCGACTTTGCAGGGGGGACGCATTGTCCCCCCGCTTTTTATAGAGGAGGTGTAGCAAGTGGGGAGGTTTATTGTTCGGCGACTGGCCCTTATGGTGATAGCGCTATGGGTTGTTGTTACTGTGACATTTTTTCTGGCACATATGATTCCCGGTGGTCCTTTTGACAGGGAGAAGCCTGTGCCGGAGGCAATAAAGAAAAACTTGGAAGAAAAGTATCATCTTAATGAGCCTATGTGGAAACAATATTTACTTTACCTCAATGATATTATTCATGGTGACTTAGGACCTTCTTTTAAGTATCCTGATAGAACAGTTAATGATATTATAAAAGAAAGTTTTCCTGTTTCCGCTCAGCTTGGTTTTTGGGCGGTATTAATGGCGACTTTTGTTGGTATTTCGCTTGGGAGTGTGTCGGCCCTTCATCAAGGAGAACTGATAGACTCATTTTCTATGTTTTTTGCCATTTTGTTTATTTCTCTGCCATCATTTGTTATTGCACCGATTTTCCAGTACATCTTTGGTGTCAAACTGCATTGGCTCCCAGTTGCAAATTGGGGATCTTGGAAACATATGATACTTCCAGCACTATCTCTTGCCCTTGGACCAACGGCAGTTATTGCCCGTCTTACAAGGGCGTCTATGCTTGAGGTACTCAGTAACGATTATGTAAAGGCAGCAAGGGCAAGAGGACTTTCAGGATTGAGGGTGCTTATCGTGTATGCTCTTAAGAATGCTCTTATTCCTGTTGTTACCTATCTATTTCCACTGATTGCGGCTATTTTTACAGGTAGTTTTGTTGTAGAAAAGATTTTTAATATACCCGGTTTAGGTAGATACTATGTTACTTCTATTTACAATCGTGACTATACCGTCATACTTGGTGTTACTGTTTTCTATGCGGCTTTTCTTATTCTCATGAACCTTCTTGCAGATATTACTTACGCCCTGCTTGATCCCCGTATCAGGTATGAGTGAGGTGGTAAAGGTGAGTATGGATATAAAAATTGAAGAGCTAAAAGATAAAAGTTTGTGGGAACCAATACCTGAAGAAGAGAAAATGGGAGCCGAAGAATTGACGGCACCTCAGGTTACATTCTGGGGTGATGTATGGAGACGTTTTAGAAAAAATCGCTTGGCTGTGTTGGGGCTTGTGCTTCTTGTCATAATACTGCTATTTGCCCTGGTTGGTCCACTTGTTTCTCCATATCCCTACGATAAGCAAGATTACGATGCCATATTACAAGCCCCTAATCTTGCACATCCATTTGGCACAGACTATGTGGGTAGAGATCTATTTACCCGTGTTATGTACGGAGCCCGTATATCGCTGGCTGTCGGTTTTCTTGCGGCTATGGTTCAGCTTGTTATAGGTGTGCTATATGGTGGTATATCAGGTTTTATGGGGGGCAAAGTAGATGAGATAATGATGCGTATCGTAGATATTATGTATGCTATACCGATACTCCTTATTGTGATTCTCTTGATGGTTGTTCTTGGTCCGGGTCTTGTCAATATTTTCTTGGCTTTGGGGTTTTTCTATTGGCTCGGTATGGCACGAATTGTACGAAGCCAGATATTGACATTGAAGGAAGAGGAATTTGTGCTTGCTGCACGAGTGCTTGGTGCAAGCACAAAGAGGTTGCTGCTGAGACACCTTATACCCAATGCTATGGGGCCTGTTATTGTTACTGTCACACTGAATATACCCAATGCTATTTTTACCGAGGCGTTTCTTAGTTATATTGGTCTTGGTGTTTCTGCTCCAATGGCCTCACTGGGTAGCTTGGCATCTGATGGTGTTGAGTACATTCGTACTGCTCCCTGGCTGATGCTGTTTCCTGCTCTGGCAATTGCCCTTATAGCCCTTGCATTTAACTTTGTTGGCGATGGTCTAAGAGATTCTCTTGACCCAAGACTGAGGAGGTGACAAAGGTGGCACTACTGGAAGTAAGAAATCTTCAAACATATTTTTTTACATATGCCGGTGTAGTAAAGGCTGTAGATGGAGTATCCTTCTCTGTTGATAGGGGAGAGGTACTTGGTATTGTTGGAGAATCAGGTTCCGGTAAATCGGTCACGGCTATGTCTATTATGAGACTAGTTCAGCAACCGGGAAAGACTGTTGGTGGCGAGATTATTTTTGATGGAATAAATCTTTTGAATCTTTCTGACAGGGAAATGAATGCATATCGTGGTAAGCGTATTGCTATGGTGTTTCAAGATCCTATGACATCTTTGAATCCAACCTTGACAGTTGGCTACCACATGATGGAGCTACTCAGTAGAGATCCTAATTTAAAGACGAAGAAGGATAAGATAGACAGAGCTATAGAACTTCTCAAGGCGGTTGGTATTTCTGAGCCAGAAAAGCGACTTTCTCAGTATCCCTATCAGTTCTCTGGTGGTATGAGGCAGAGGGTTATGATAGCATTAGCCATTGCCCTTAACCCTGATCTACTGATTATGGATGAGCCTACAACAGCTCTTGATGTGACCGTTCAGGCCCAGATTATGGAGCTTGTTAAAGAGATACAAGAAAAGTATCATATGGCAGTTATCTTCATTACCCATGATCTTGGTGTTATTGCAGGGTTTGCCGATAGGGTTATGGTCATGTATGCCGGTAAGAAGGTAGAGGAGGGTGATGTTTATAGTATATTTGAAAATCCCCTCCATCCTTATACTCAGGCGTTACTCTCTGCTGTTCCTAAACTGGATATGGACCGCAGTCAGAGACTGTATGCTATTCCCGGTAGTCCACCTAATATGATCGCTCCACCTCCCGGCTGTAGGTTCCATCCCAGGTGTCCTTACGCTATGCGTATTTGTGCAAAGAAAATACCCATCGCTGCCGGTACAGATAATAGAGAAGTATACTGTTGGAAAGTTTTTAAGGAGATGGGAGTGGTGGAAGGTGTCTAAAAATCTCATATTGAAGGTAGAAAATCTCAAGACATGGTTTCCTGTAACAGGTGGTTTTCCTAAAAGGGTTATTGGGTATGTCAAAGCGGTGGATGGTGTTTCCTTTGAAGTATATGAGGGAGAGACACTTGGTATTGTTGGTGAGTCTGGATGTGGAAAGACAACGCTGGGAAGAACAATAGTAAGGCTTTATAAACCTACTGACGGCAAGATTTGGTTCAAAGGTGAGGAACTCACTCATCTTAGTGATAAAGAACTTCTTCCCTATCGTAGGAAAATACAGATGGTATTTCAAGACCCATATGCATCACTTAACCCCCGTATGACCGTTGCTGAAATCATAGGTGAGGCATTGGACATTCACAAACTGTATAAAACCAGAGAAGAAAGGCAAGAACGCATATATCAGCTTCTTGAAACCGTTGGATTGGTTAGAGAGCATGCTAACCGTTTTCCCCATGAATTTTCAGGGGGACAAAGACAGCGTATAGGTATTGCAAGGGCACTGGCTGTTCAGCCTGAGCTCATTGTGCTTGATGAGCCTATTTCTGCCCTTGATGTATCTATTCAAGCCCAGGTTGTTAATGTGCTTATTGATTTACAGGAAAAATATGACCTGACATACCTGTTTATTGCCCATGATTTGTCAATGGTTAGATACATATCGGATAGGGTTATTGTTATGTACCTTGGAAATGTTGTAGAAGAGGCTCCATCTTCTGAGCTCTTTAAAAAGCCACTTCATCCATACACAGAGGCACTCCTCTCTGCTGTGCCTATACCTGATCCCAAGCTTGCAAGACAGAGAAAGAGAATTATACTCCAAGGTGAAGTACCAAGTCCACTAAATCCACCTCCTGGTTGTCCGTTTTCTACAAGATGTCCATATGCAAAGGATATATGCTTCAAGGAAAAACCACCACTCAAGGATGTGGGAGGGCGCAAAGTGGCTTGTCATTTTCCTCTTGAATGAGGATCGCTTTTGTGTTATAATACTTATCGCATTAGCGATCCTCGGTTGGGGGATCGTCTAAGTGGCAGGACACGGGACTTTGGATCCCGGCGTGGAGGTTCGAGTCCTCCTCCCCCAGCCACGGGAGAGGAGATAGATGGGCGGTTAGCTCAGCGGGAGAGCGCCTGCCTTACAAGCAGGAGGTCGTAGGTTCGAAACCTACACCGCCCACCATGAAGAGGGGGACATATAGTCCCCCTTCTTTTTATGGCTATATTCTGCAGTATTTGGCAATTTCCCAATCATGCACAATTATGTTGTATTCTCTCCATTCGGCCCATTTGATAGTTGTAAACATATTGTATACATGTTCTCCCAATGTTTCCTTAATAACATCGTCTTTTTCAAGTTCCAGTAGTGCTTCTTCCAGTGTTGCTGGTAAAGGAATAATTCCAAGCTCTTTCATTTCTTCTTCGCTAAGGTCGTATGTGTTAACCTTGTTTACAGGGTTTGGAGGGGTTATATTGTTTTCTATACCATCAAGACCTGCAGCTAAGATGACGGCAAATGCAAGATATGGATTAGCAGATGGATCTGGGTTTCTTAGCTCAATACGAGTTCCCTCTCCTCTCGCTGCAGGTACCCTTATGAGGGCAGAGCGATTGTTTGTAGCCCAGCATGCATTTGTTGGTGCTTCATAGTGAGGTACAAGTCTTTTATAAGAGTTTACTGTAGGATTGGTAATAGCCGTTAGTGCTCTGATGTGTTTCAGTATGCCTCCAATAAAATAGAGCATGGTTTGACTGATGCCACCGTATATACCTCCTTCTTCATAGAAGGCATTTTGTTCTCCTTTAAATAGCGACATGTGTACATGCATACCAGAGCCGTTGACACCGAAAATGGGTTTAGGCATAAAGTTTGCAACAAGTCCGTTTGCAATAGCAATGGTTTTGGCAACAAGTTTTAATGTAACAACATTGTCAGCAACAGATAGGGCAGGTCCATATCTGAAATCTATTTCGTGTTGCGATGGTGCAACCTCGTGATGGGCTGTTTCAATGTTAAACCCCATTTCTTTAAGGGCTATAACAATATCTTGTCTGACCCTTTCTCCTTTGTCTACAGGGAGAAGGTCAAAGTATCCGCCTGTGTCTATGATTTCTGTTGTGGGTTCATCCTTTTTTTCTCTGAAGATAAAAAATTCCATCTCGGGGCCAACTTTAAAGTCGGTGAATCCCATGGCTCGGGCTTTTTGAAGAGTTTTTCTTAGCACATATCTTGGGTCTCCTTTGAAAGGTTCACCGCTTGGGGTGTATACATCACATATAAAGCGGGCGGTATGCCGGTTTTCTTCAAATGTCCATGGTAATATGGTGAAGGTGTCCAGATCGGGTTTTAAAATCAGGTCGGATTCCTCAATGCCAACAAAACCGTCAACAGAGGAACCGTCAAAAAATGCACCATTTTTTAGTACTCCTTCTAACTCTTCTGCAGGAATTTCTACATTTTTAGGAATACCTGCCAGATCGGTGAACATAAGTCTAATGAAAGAGATATTTTTCTTCTTTACAATATCAAGAACTTCTTCTTTTGTCATGAAATATCCCCCCTTGAATAAATATGAAAGATTATAGCAAAAAGGTGGTGTTTATACAACACAGAAATGAGGATTATAGTGTGATGTCTATTCCCCCCACCAAGGGGGGATTATTAGAGGCATTGTTGGTGAAGAATATGTTGTTTGGGGTTAGGAATTTGTTGTAGGCATAAGATTTTTCACCTTGGGAGACGGAAGAATGCTTTTTCATAGCCTCACGGAATTTTTTCATCTTTTCTTCCATGAGTTTTGCACGGGCCTTGGCTTCCTTAGCAGCAGCTTCGGCGGCAACCCGTCTATCTGTTGGTGATGGGTCTGCAGGTGCCAGAGCTGCTTTCTTAACAACCTCCATTTTTTGAATAGTCTTTTCAGGGTCTTTTTCTTCAGATGTGTCTATTTTTACCTCTCCAGCTACGGCATAGCGTTTGCCATCTGGTCCTGTTACATATTTATAGTATGGGCCACCTCTAACATACGGTCCGCCGGCTATGAGGTGGGCCATCTCATGAGCCTTTACCTTTCTATCTATCTCCCTGAGTTTTTCTACTTCTTTTCTCTCTTTTTCGTCTAACTGACCGGGAAGTTTGTGTCCTGTCCTTTGGGCAATTTGGGCAGAGACAAACATACGGTACATTTCCCATTTATCATCTGCAGATTTATCTTTTTTTCCTACTCTGCTAACCGTATGCTCATAACTAATGTCCCATGCCATATCCTCCCACCTCAATATGTATAATCGGAATATATGAAGATTAATTGAGGAGGGATTGCAGTGGAGCTGAAAACGGTGCTTTTTGATTTGCCAGGGGAGATTAATACAGAGAAAACCTTGGAGCTCGCCTTTGAGTATGCTTTGAAACTGCCTTCTAAAACTGTGCTTGTTCCCTCAAGTAGGGGAATTGTAGCCAAAAAGGCGTATGAAATGAAGCCAAATGATGTTCGCATGATTGTATTCACCCACCATGTAGGCTATTTTCACGATGATGAAGATGAATTTGAACCGGGGCTTAGACAGTGGCTACGCGATAGGGGAATAGAGGTTGTGACAATGACACATGCATTTGCCGGTATTGATAGGGGTATGAGGAAGATTTTTAAAGGGATATATCCTACGGAGATATTTGCCCTAGCCCTGAGAACAATGGGGGAGGGTACCAAGGTTGCCGTGGAGCTTGCAGCCATGGCCGCGGATGCAGGACTTGTGACAACCAAAGATGTTGTTGTATCTCTCGGTGGAACGGCCAGGGGAGTAGATACAGCTTTGATAATTAAGCCTGCCCACACCCGTAGTATATGGACAATAAGGCCTATTCACTTTATTTGTAGGCCTAAACTGGTTCAATTTGAGTTGGAGGTAGAAGATGGCTAAGATTACACGCACAGTAAATGTCAAAGAGAATCTTGAGGAGGTTATCTCGTCTTTGAAGGAAAGATATCCTGTCAAGTCTATACCATATGGTATGCAATTTATGACAGATAAAGGGGTTGTCAGTGTTTATACCTCTGGAAAATTGGTTTACCAAGGTGAAGAAGAAGGATTATATGAGGTTTTTAGATTAATAATGCCAGATGAAGAGAGTAGTAATATGATTTTCCCAGGGATAGGATGCGATGAGGCCGGTAAAGGGGAGTATCTTGGTCCTCTTGTTGTCTCTTGTGTTTGGGTAAGGGATGGAAAAACATACAGGAATTTACAAGGACAGGGGTTTATGGATAGTAAGCATGTTAATAAGAATCGCTTGTTTGACCTTTATGAATGGCTGAAAAAAGCTGATGAGAAATTTCTCAAAGTGTCTTATGTACTCTACACACCAAGACAATTTGACATAGCCTATGAAAGAATGGGAAACATTGCAAGGATTTTAGACCATATGTATGTTGAGGCAATATTGAAATTGCCCTTATCTAACCGAGTTATTATTGACCGCTATAGTAAAGGGGCTTTGATAGATAGGTTTATAAAAAATGCTATTTTGGAAGTAGGAGCAGAGAAATACTTTCATGTTGCTGCCGCCTCGGTTGTTGCTAAGGTTATCTATGAGAAATGGGTAGAACATTATGTGCCTAAAGATGTAGCTGATATACTAAGACAGAGTCATGTGTCAATCAATGAGCGAAAGAGGACACTATCTGGTATAGATATAAGTAGGTGGGTAAAAAATGCGTTTAAAACACAGATGGAGTAGTCTATTAATTGGTATAGTACTCATATCGCTAACTCTCGGTAGTTTTCCTGTTGGTGTATATAGCAAAGAGAATGTTTATAGCGATCTCAATGTATCGTTTGTATGTCAGGATAATAAACTGGTTGCCGATATAGATTTCTTCATTAAAGACATGAATATGTTTGGTAAAAAGCTATCTTTTGCTGCAGATGTTGTTTCTTTAGCTCCATGGGGTATAAAATCTTTTCATGTGCCCTTGTCTCTTACGGGAGACAGATTATCAGGTGTGTATAGGGGAAGCCAAAGTATTGGTGAGTGCAAAGATGGTGTTTATAAAGTAGAGGTGTCTATAGACAGTCGTATACGCAAGCTTTATACGGTAAATATAACATCAGACGATATTAAATATTGGTCAGATAATTTTCAAAAAACACCAGTTTTTATACAAGGGACTTTAACAGCCTCTGGTGGAATTGTTGCATTTGATGTATTTGTAGAAAATAATACTGACGCTACTCTAACTCTGTCTCGTTCAAATGTACTTTTAAATGTGCTACTTTATTCAGATAAGTATCTTATATACAGCAGTGTTTATGATAATGATGAAAAATATGTAAAATATGCTATCAGACCGAGGAAGTTTCTAATAGTATATCCAGGTGATAAGAAAAAGATAGCTGTTATTAGTGTGCCTGTAACAGATAGAAAGACCCATAAAGGTCAGTTCTCTTTATCAATAGTGGTTACTGGTACACCGTTTATGGGTAGTTATGTTCGTATTCCCGTCTTTGACGAAAATCAATGCGAAGCTGTTCCTGATTGGGCTGTGGAATATATTAAACACTTTAGAGAAGTAGGTGTCATTCCTTGGCATAATGTAGCTGTTTCAGCGACGCGTGGGGATGTGGTAAAACTTATAGGTAGTTTGTATAGGCGTTTTTATCTCTTTAGAGGAGAAGTATTTCTTGATGTATCACTTGGAGAGCCTATATTGGGGTTGCTAAACAATCTTTATGATATGGAACGTCTTAGTGGTTATCCAGATAAAACTTATAGGCCATCGCAAGGGTTATCAAGATTAGAAGCAACTATTTTCTTACTTAAGTATATATATGGAGATAGTGTCTACGAGCTTGTATCTGATAATCAAGTTGAGGGTATTTTTCAAGATGTTCCAATAGATAAGTGGTATGCCCCTTGGATTGAATTGGCTTACAGAAAGGGACTTGTTAAAGGTTATGAAGACGGAACATTTAGACCCTTTGAAGGTATAACAAGGTTAGAAGTTATAGTTATGCTTTATCGTGCTTATCTACTCACGAAATAAATTACTACGGTATAGGCTCAAAGAAAACGTTTTTGTATGAAGTTGTATATAAAAGGATAGGGGGACCATATGATCCCCCTTATCCCCTTATGGATTGGGTATTAGATTATTCTCCTCTGATATAAGGAACGCCGTCTGCTCTTGGTGGTCTGGCTTTACCTATAAAGCCTGCAAGAACGATAAGAACAAGTACATATGGAAGGGCTGTAAGGAATTCATTGGGAATGTAGGCTTGTACGAAGTCAAGTAACCTGAGGGCATCTGCAAATCCGAATATTGTGGAGGCAAGCACAGAGCGTATAGGCATCCAGTTTCCTAAAATCATAGAAGCCAGTCCAATGAAACCTCTACCACCTGAAATACCGCTTTGCCATATGGTGGGATATAGAGCTATGCCACCTAATGATGTAACAATACCACCAAGGAGGATTCCAGTATATCTCATTTTTTCAACATTTATACCCAAACTATCTGCAGCTTCTGGATTTTCTCCAACGGCACGAAGTCTAAGTCCAAGAGATGTTTTAAATAGTAACCAGTAGGATAATGGGGCAATGACAAGAAATAACATCAAAGCTACTAGCCATTGAATGTTTATGCCAAAGATTTGTGTATATGAGTTAGTTTTGCTCTGTGTTTCTTGCCCAAACATGACAAGGGAAAGCATACGGGTAACACCAATGGCTATAGTGTTCAGTGCGACACCACTGACAATATGATTGATTTTAAATGTTACCGTTGCCACGGCATGAATCAGTGATAATAGTAGACCTGCCATGATTCCCCAAAATAATCCCCACCAGGCACTATGACCGAAAAACGCACCGGCTACATATCCAAATGAAGAAACAAGCAATATGCCTTCAAGTGCAATATTTGCAACGCCAGAACGCTCATTGAATACACCTCCAAGAGCAGCATATCCAATGGGGGCTGAAGAAATAATTGTACTTCTCAATATAAACCAAAGTGTATGCCACATTATCTATCACCTGCCCCTGATAGCACTTCTTTTCTGCGCAGTTTAGATATGTATCTATTCATTGCTACACTTGCGATAACCATAACGATGATAATAAAGCCTGTGATGAGATCCATTGTGGAGTTGGGAATACCAAGTTCAAACTGTAAGTTGTAGCCTGCTGTTCTTAAAAAGCCAAACAGAAGGGCTGCTAATACAACACCAATGGGGTTGTTATATCCAATTAGCGCTACAGCTATACCATCAAATCCAAGACCACTTGTCATGTGGTGTGTGTAATATCCTTTTATGCCAAATATTTCTTGCAAGTTAATAAGACCTGCAATAGCACCACTCCACAGCATAGCATTGAATACCACTAATCTGGGAGGTACACCGCTGTACTTGGCTGCGTTAGGATTTGTTCCAAGCATTTCTATTTCAAATCCCCAGTTTGTATAGAAAATAATGATATAAACGATGAAGATCAAAATGGCAGCAATGAACAAGCTTTCATATAGTGGAATATACTTGGGAAATGGGAAATGTCCGTGAAATATATCATATAATTTGTGGAAAGTAACCGATGGTGGAAAGTCCAGTGTCTTAGGTTCGAGACTTTCTCCTACCTTAACGCCACTAAGAGGACCATTCACAAAATATTTGGCTGTTGTATATGCTATTTGATTCATCATAATTGTTGTAATAACTTCATGGACACCTTTTTTCATCTTGAGAATAGCTGGTATTAAGGCCCACAAGGCGCCGCCAAGCATGGCAAATAACACGACAAATATAACATTGAGCCAGTGAAAGGCCGGTGATTTGATGGAAAAGTAGATGGCATATATTGAAGCAACGAGTCCACCAATATAGTATTGACCTTCTGTTCCTATATTGAAAACACCAGCTCTAAATGCGATGGCTGCAGCAATACCAGAGATAGCAAGTGGTTCAGCCCTTGCTATAATATAGCCTAAATCTTTGGTAGAAGTAAGAGTTTTACCCATGACACGAAAGGCATATAAAGTATCACTGATAGATCCTTTTCTGATTAGCAGAATCAAGAAGAATAGTAGAAGTGCGGATATAACAATACCTACAACAGGGGCTACCAGAGACAAGAGGAAGTATTTAAAGTTATTGGTTTTTTTCTTAGGCAATTTGTTCACCCCCTACTGTATCTCCTCCGTTGTGGGATTCTAAATCTCCACCCAACATATAATAACCTACTTCCTTAGGAGTAACCTGTCTGTTTGTGTTGTCAAGCTCTTTTATGATTTTTCCTTTAAACATAACTCCTATCCTATCTGATAGCAAAAGTAGTTCATCTAAGTCAGCAGATACAAGAAGTATTGCCTTGTTTTGCTTTTTCTCTTCAAACAGCTGTCTATAAATGAATTCCATGGCCCCAATATCTACACCTCTGGTAGGATGGGCAGCTATCATGAGATCGTGGTCAAAGCTGATTTCTCTCCCAACAACGAATTTTTGTTGATTACCACCAGATAATGCACTCATAGGAACCTTTTCTGATGGGGTTCTAACATCAAATTTTTTGATGATTTCCATAGCCCATTTTGATATGTTAGAAAATCTTCTAAATATTCCATATCTGGCAAACTTTTCTTCTCTATGATGGCCCAATATGCTATTATCCGCAAGTGTAAAAGGTAAGAATACCCCGAATTTATGCCTGTCTCCAGGTATATGTGAAACACCCTTTTTCCTTATTATATGGGTAGGCTTGCCTGTAATATCTTCACCTTTTATTATGACTTGTCCCTTTTTCGGATGTCTTAGACCATAGATTGCTTCTATGAGTTCAGCCTGCCCGTTGCCTTCGACTCCGGCAATTCCGTATATCTCACCTGCTTTGATGTGAAAGCTAACATTATTAACGGCCATAACGCCTTTGGTATCTGATTCTACGGTGAGATCTTTTACTTCTAATATTACATCTCCGGGGGTAACATCTGGCCTGGGGACATCTAAAAGTACTGGATGTCCGACCATAAGTTCTGCAATCTTTTCTTTTGTTGCTTCACTTTTTGGCATTGTATGGACGAGCCTACCTTTACGCATAACACTAATACGATCTGCTATTTCCATAACTTCATGGAGTTTGTGACTAATGAAGATAATGCTGTGTCCTTGCTCTTTGAGCCTATTAATAATGGTAAATAGTTCCTCTGTTTCTTGAGGGGTAAGCACTGCTGTGGGCTCGTCAAGAATAAGGATTTTGGCGTTTCTATACAGAACTTTTAGTATTTCTACTCTCTGTTGTTGACCTACAGAGAGGACCTCTACATCTACATCCAGTGGAACATGAAGTCCACTTTCAGTCATAATTTTTTCAATGTTTTTTCGTGCTGTATCAAAATCTATGACTGATGATGGTTCATATCCCAAGATGATATTCTCAATGGTTGTTAAGCCGTATACAAGCATGAAGTGCTGGTGAACCATACCTATGCCGTGTCTTATTGCATCTTGAGGGTTCTTGAATTTTACAGGTTTCAATTCACCGTCTATCTTGATGTAAATGGTTCCCTCATCAGGGTGGTAGAGTCCGTACAGAATCTTCATTAGAGTTGATTTGCCGGCCCCGTTTTCACCTACGAGTGCATGAACCTCTTTTTCTTTTAGGTCAAAGTTGATATGATCGTTTGCTAAAACTCCCGGGAAGCGTTTAGTGATGTTTTCCATTTTAAGGATGATATCTCCGGGCAAGTTGTTTCACCTCCCAAATAAAATAAAAGGGGAGCATATGCTCCCCTTTTGCCAGTTGGTAAGTTACTGTCCTAATTTTGCCTTGAATTGTTGCAGTTCATCATCTGTTGCGGGAACGGTGATTTCTCCGTTAATGATTTTCTGTTTTAACTCGTCTACCTGAGGTTTAATTGGGTCAAGGAGTTCTTTGTTGTAGTCGTTGTAAGCGTAGCCAACACCATTTTCTTTAAGGCCGAATTCCATAACCTTAGCTTCCACCTTGCCATTATCATACATTTCTTTGATAATGGTATATACTGCTGTGTCTACACGCTTAAGCATGGATGTAATGATATGCTTTGCCATTTCTCTATCTTTCTCCTGGTCAGATGTTGCAAGAATGAGGCCCTGATCGGAGTCAACACCAATAGCCCATTTGTCCTTTTCAAGTGCTGCTTCAAAAAGACCCATACCAGTACCACCAGCTGCGTGGTAGATAATATCGGCACCCTGGTCATACTGAGAGATTGCGATTTCTTTACCCTTTGGTGGGTTGTTCCATGCCTGACCGGGATCATCAGAAACAAAGGCGGTCATGATAGCACCATCTTTGCGAAGTTCTGGGTTAACATACATGGCACCGGCTTCATATCCGACCATAAACTTACGAATAAGAGGAATATCCATACCACCTATGAAACCAATCTTGTTTGTTTCTGTTTTGTATCCTGCAATAGCACCAACAAGGAAAGAACCTTCCTGCTCTTTAAATAGCAGACAGGTAACATTGGCTGGATGGTCATCGGGGCTATAGCAGGAGTCAATGATAGCAAAGTGGACATCTGGAAAATCGTTAGCAACATTCTTAATAGCATCTGTGAAAGCAAAGCCTACGCCGATAACGAGATCGTATCCGTTTTCTGCAAGTTTACGCAGAAGCTGCTCTCTGTCGCTTCCTCCCTGCTTGGGCTCCATATACTTCATTTCAATGTTTGTGCCGTAGTTGACATTGTCAGGATCGTCTTTAATGTAGCCGCCTAACTCTTTTGCTGCCTTGACAAGTCCTCTGTAGGCAGAGTCGTTGAAGGATTTGTCGCCTCTTCCACCGATGTCGAAGACGACACCGACTTTAAGCTTTGGTTCGCCACTTGTCTGGCTTCCTGAATTCTGGTTACCGGTCTGAGACTGACCGCAACCTACGAGCCCCAGTGTAAGTACCAGGGCAAGGACGGTGATAATTGTAAAAACTTTCTTCATGCATAGTCCCTCCTTCTATAGGGTATTGTGAGACATGAGTCTCTGCATAAATTATTATACCCTCTTTTTTCTGAGAAGGATATTTAATTCCTTGGGTCTGATAAGGATTACAGTTGCACCATAAATCAAAACGGCCGTAAAAATAATAAATATTATTGTTGTTTTCTGCATATATTCTAAGTATAGGTTACTGCATATTAAAGATATGCCCATTGGTATAGTGTAAGCTGTTATTCTGATAAAATCTTTTAACAACATATTTACAATTCTGCCTGATGTTTTCTTCTCTAATGTATATCCTAAAAGAAGGAAATTAACCATACTGGCTACTGAAGTACCCAATGCTAAACCAGTTATTCCCATTTTTAGAAGGATTCCAAGGATATAGTTAAGTATAATATTGATGATAAGTGTTAAAGAAGAAGTTTTTAGTGGGGTCATGGTATCTTTAAATGCATAATGTCCTCTATTAAATGCTATGATGGCACTTTGAAATGGTATACCTATAGCATACATAGCCATGGCCATGGCCGTAAAGTTAACATCTTCCATTGTGAATTTGCCGCCGGGAAAGTAGAATAGTAGATATACGATTTGCTTTGATAAAAGGATAAGTCCAACTGCCGAAGGAATGGTTAAAAACCATATGGCTGATACACCATTTTCTAAAAGGTTTTGAAAGTCTTTCCATTGTTTTCTGCTAACAAATTCTGATAGTCTGGGGAAAAATGCACCTGCTATGGCAATTCCGAACATAGAAGAGGGAAGAGAGGCTATTTTGTTAGCATATTCAAGTCGTGTGATAGAACCTACTGGCATGAATGATGCCATTATCTGATCGGCAAGAACACTAAAGTAAATGATACCAGTGCTTAGGAGTGTAGGACTTGAGATAGCAAGGAATTGTTTAATGATGTCTTTTGATGGTTTGCAGAGGTGTATTTTTAGTACTTTGTTGACATGCAATGTGGTAAATATGAACATAAGCAAAGTGCCGATGAGTACTGATAATGGTAAAGCATAAGCTGTGTGAAGGAAGTATATAACAGTGACGATGGTAGCGTTTTGTATTAAAACACCTATGTACGGAATGGTGAATATATGGTAGGATTGGAACAAACTCCAGAGTATGCCACTGGTGATGATGAAGAAAAATGATATAGATGTCCATCTAAGGAAACTAACGAGATAACCGTATGTCATAGGATTTATGCCAGGGTATATCTTGGCGATCCATGGGGCGAATAGGAATGTTAGTATTGATATCCCGAGTCCCAGTAGACCAACAAATGAAATAATATTGCTGGCAAGGTATCTGGCCTTATCTTCACCTTGGGTTTCTTTTTCATGTATAAAAAGGCTAAGGAATCCTATATTAAATGCGGAAGATACCTGATTAGCCAGATAGAAGATAACTTTCATTGTGATATTAAAGGCATCGGTTATAGGCGATGTGCCAAAGAAGTATCCAATAAGCATATCTCTTGCGAACCCAAGAAGTCGGCTACCAAATATGCCAAGGAATGATATGATGCTATTAACTTTGACCGAGCGTGGTTTTATTAACCCTTTCACATTTTTTGCCTCCTTGCCAATTTTTTCACGATTTTTACCGCTTCCTCATCTCTTAAAATGAGAAGCATCGCTCCATAAATGATAATGCCTGTAATTATAAGTATTATTGTGTATATTCTTTCTATACCTGTTATTCTTTTCAGGAATATCAGAGAACCCCCCATAACAGAACTTGCCAAGATGACCTTTATTAGTCCCCTAATATATTGTGAGGGTATAGGTCGGTGGGTGATGTTGAGTAATATGAAGAGTACGGCTATTTCCATTAGTGTTGAGGTTATGGCCGTTGCCAAAGCAAATCCTGGGGCTCCCATATCCAATTTAAATCCAAGCATCCAGTTTAAAATGATGTTTATGGGAACAAAAATGCCTGCAAGCCACATGGATATATGTCCTTTTTTCAGGGCCACTAAACTGTTGTTGAGTGGAATATACAAAGAGGTAAATAGATAGCGAAAAGCGTAGAAAGTTGTTGCATAAGCTACAAGAGTAACATCTGTCATTGTAAATTTGCCGCCAAAATATAGAAAGTAAATGATATTCTCTGAGAGAGAAGCTATTCCTACAGATGCTGGTATAATGAGCCATCCACCAAGATATAAAACTTTACCAATATATTCTGAAAATTTTTCCATATTACAACGGGCTCCAGCTTCGGCAAATCCAGTATATACGCTTTTAGATATTGCTTCGCCAAACAGAGCGTATGGTAACATAGCCACAGTTGTTGCCGATGCTAAGGCTGATACACTCCTTGGATCAGGAAGTAGGGTTGCCATATATCTATCTACAAATGTGTTGATAAAGTTGATGCTGGTGCCGAGTATCACAGGTGTACTGAGCCACAGGATAGATTTTATGTGTGAAAGTTTTGGCCTATGGAGTTGTTTGATGTAGCTATACATTGCAATGCTAACGATGGCTGCGAACACTATTTCACCAATAAGACGTCCACCCATTAGCATTGTTGTTGTAGGGAATAACAAAATAGCAATTATGTATATGGTGTTAATAAGCGGTTCCCTGATAATTTGGTAGGTGAATGTACGGAAACCGCTGAATATGGATTCTGCGGTGTCTGAGATGGCAAGAGCTATAATAAGTATGCCTGCCATTGTATATATGAGCTGACCAAAGTGTAAAAGATGCTTTGATGCAGTTAGATTTCCCAAAGTATATTTAGAGAGCAAGGGACTAAAGGCAATCATTAGTAATCCTATTACTAAGTTGATGCCTACCACCACGCTGAATGCACTGGTAATAGTAGACTTATCTTCTCTGTTTTGTAAAATGTGGGGTATTGATGCCTTATTAAAGCTTTTTATTGTAGTACTTCTTATAAGTCCTACAAGGGTGATGACAAAGGAAAAAATAGACATTTCTGGAGAAAGTCCAAACATAGTCTTAGTAAGGCGTTCCCTTATTAGTCCTAAGACCTTGCTGATAAATTTGCCGATTATCGTGTAAATGGATGCTTTTCTTATGTTTCCTTTCATCGTCGTATATTATCCCATAAATTCCACGGTTATAATAAATCTCAGATGTCTATGAGGAGGCAATGGAAATGTCGTATAGAAAAATCATGGAGAAATTAATGCTTTCTTCACGAAAGTGGGTATCAATAGATAGACTGGGTTTGGAAGAAGGAGAAATGATAGATTTTTCCGAATTTGTTAGGAGACAGAGTGGTGGTCTCATTGAGGTTTTGTATGATAGACATCCCGAAACAGGAGATGTTTATGCCATGCTTGTTATGCGAATGAAGAGTGTGCCCGAGGGTGATATTAGGCGTATGCTGGGTATTGATAGGTTTACCCTTGCTTTTCTTTTATATGTCTTATTTGAAGAAATACAAGGGCACACATATGTGTCTGCAGAAGATGTAATTCATATGCTTTCAGAGAAAGGAATTGTAAAAGACAATCTTTCTCTAAAAAAGTTTATTGCCAAGCTGGAGGATTATGGACTTATTCATACAAAATATGACGAGGAAACGGGATTTATTTTTGTTAGACCTACAGCCTTGTTAAGAAGACTTGTTGATACCTCTAAGGT
>JAMORD010000094.1 GCA_027063755.1 bacterium
CCCTTAGCCATCTGCCTTGGAATACCACCAGGCCCAAGGGCTGTAATTCTTCTCTTATGTGTCAAAGATGCCAGTGGGTTTGTATCATCAAGCAGGTGAGCAAGCTGGCCTTGGAAAAACAGTTTTAGTTGTTTCTGAAGTGGTCTATAAGAAAGGAAGCGAGAAGGCTTTGGAATAGCATCATCGGTGTAAGACAGCATGTTATCTCTGACAACCCTATTGACAAGAACCTTAAAGCCCTGTATAAGACTTGTATAAATAAGCTCACCGACAGCCCTAACTCTTCTATTACCCAAATGGTCAATATCATCGGGCTCTTCTATACCTGCATAAAGCTTTAGAGGCATGGCAAACATCTCAACGAGGTCTTCTTCTGTAAGGTTTTCTTTTATCTCATGACCAAATCTACGGGCTATTCTATAAAGGGCTACCTCACCGAGATAGTTTCTCTGAGGATCAAACAAGAACCTTCTTACCCTCTCTTTGGCCTCTCTGGGATGTGTCATTTCAGCAGTAGTTGTGATATTAAGGAGAGAATAGATAGAAATATATGCGGCATCACTGACAATCTTCTCCCATGGCACATCAAAATAGACATAGTCCACTCTTCCACTTCTTATAACAAGCTCTTCAAAGCGTTTGACATCTTCTTCTTTAATTTCCCCTGCCTGCCAGACAACAGAAGAACCTATTTCAATCTCTTCGTCTGTCTCTGCATTAATAACCTTGTCGCCGCATTTGGCGTATAGGGTATTATCAGCTGCATCAAAGAAATACTGGCATCCTTCTTCTATCATGGCAGGATCAAGATCAAGTTTAATAAAGGCAAATACCTTATTACCGGCCTCATCGTATATACCATCTATAAGAATCTCGTAGACATTTTCATCGTCTTCATCGCCCATCTCAAAGAGATATTCACCAGAGGCAGCATCTACAACTCCATCATCACAAACATACACAAACTTACCATCGGCAAATGCTGTAAAACATCCCTCTGGTGCTATAGGCACAGGCATACCAGGTGTGGAGCTAACAATAACATCTTTGGCAATCTTCCAACCTACTAAGTCTTTAGCTCTAATTTCCGTAAGATTATTTACAGGTACCTTGACAGTCATCTTAAACATGCCAGTCTTGATCTGTTCTGGCAGGATATGTTCCAAGAATTTTCTAAGAAGTCTCTCATCAAGCACAGTACCTGCAGAGATAGCATAGTGAGAAGAGGCGACATCTGAAACAACCTCTGCACCATCAAGCAGTTTTACAAGTCTATCGTATATAGAAGGGATATTCCATATCTCATGAATGTTATCTTGCTCCATATTGGTCTGAAGGATATGCTCAATGGTACCCTTCATTGCCGGATCATCAATGCCCTCCAGAGACTTCATAAGGCGCTCTTTTATAGAAAAATCGGATACATAGCCGAAAGCACGCATAAACAAGGAAACGGGAATATTCTTATACTTTCTGTCAAGTGTAATGGTAAATCTTGTGCGATTGGTATTACCCTGTTTTCTTTCCTTCAGTGAGACATCCACCCATGTACCTGTTTCTGGAATCAAACTAGCAAGCCACTCTCTTTCTCCTATCTGAAGGTATATACCGGGGCTTCTAATAATCTGGTTGACTATAACACGCTCAACACCGTTAACAATGAAAGTGGCTCTTTCAGTCATCCATGGAAGTGTTCCCATATTCACCCAATCTTCACGACTTTCACCTGTTTCCAAGTTGGTAATACGAGTTTTCAGTCTGATAGCCTTGGCGTAGTCTCTACCCTGATAACGACACTCTTCAGGGTCAAGCACTCGCTCTTCGCCGGCTATTTTCACCTTGATATCTTCAAAGGCAAAATCTATAAACTCAAGTCTCCACTTACCGTATTCAATAGGAGAAAATCTTTTAAGGAGTCTTTCAAACCAACCCCAGTGAATCTTGGGAATCTCATGTTCCTTGCCTTCGTTTTCTTCTCCCATTACTACCTTCTTGATAAAATCATTAAAGGACTTACGCTGAATCTCAAGAAAGTCGGGATACTTCCAGTTGGGAACTTTCGTTATTTCTTTCTTCCCAATAAGTTCTTGCACCGTGACTCGTTTTGTCATTTCCAAGCCCCATCACCCCTCCAAAGCAAAATATAAAAACAAACACATGGCACACCTACCATGCGAAGGAATATTATATCACAAAACGACCCAATTCATATAAACCATATGTACCCCCTACACGAAGTACTAATACAACAACATATTATACTGCAAATGAGCCTTTTTATAGCAAAGTCTTGCCAATATCACCACGATAAAACTTTCCTTCAAACACAACCTCCTTTGCCTTCTTATATGCTCTATTTATCGCCTCTTCATATGTATCTCCACTACCTACTACCACACATGGACGCCAGCCCGATACAATCAATCTGCCCTCTTTCTCCCTAACATGGTCAAAGTATATACCATCGGTATTATTGGGGAGACCTATTACACTCTCTGTATAGTGATACGGAGCCCCCTCAGATACAAGTGCTATGGCAACACTAACACCAGAAGGCTGTATTTTCTCTGGCAATCTACCAAATGCCGTGTCTTTAATCATACGCACAAATCCATCGCTATCAAGTGGAACAATAGCTTCAGTCTCAGGATCCCCAAGCCTAACATTGTATTCCAGTACCCTTACACCATCTGGCGATGCCATAACCCCAAGATAGAGAAATCCTTCATATGCAAGCGATTCTTTCAACATGGCCTTCACTGTCCTACCAACAAGATCTTTTATTAGTTCAAACAGTTTATCGTCTATACGAATAGGGGCCACTGCTCCCATACCACCTGTATTAGGTCCTCGGCCTCCGTCATACAATCGCTGATACTCCCATACCATAGGAAGAATGACATAATCTCCCGAACTGATAAGCACCTGAACAGCATATTCTTCACCAGGAACAAACTGCTCTACAACCAATCCATCACTCCACATACCTTCAAATCCAGATGTAATAACACGAGAACCAATATCCAGTGCTTCAGAAATTGTAGGTAATATAAATGACCCTTTTCCACCTTGGAGTGTAGGTATTTTTATAACATACGGAGGATCAAATTCTTTTAGAGCCCTTTCAAGCTGAGAAAGGGTATGGACTATACGAAAACGAGGTGTTGGAATATTATGTCTAACCATAAATTCCTTGGCAAACACTTTATCTGCTTCAAGCATGGCAGACTTTGATGGCGCACCAATGACTTTTATACCTTCGTCTTTCAGCTTATCAACAACACCTAACACCATATACTCGGTAGGGCCAACAACAACAATATCTGGCTGAAACGACATAGTAGCATTAAAAAGACTATCCAATGTCTCATCTACATTTTTTATGGCAATACCACTTTTCTTCATTCCATCGTTACCGGGGATTACAAGCGTTTCAAACCCGCTATCTACAAATGCACGTGCTATGGCATGCTCTCTGGCTCCTGTTCCTAATATTGCTATCCTCATATTCTTATCCCTCCTTCATAGACACATATCATTTTACTTATCAAAAAGGAAAAAGAGAGCGGAGTACCCGCTCTCTACTCTACGGAGGGATAGAAATTATTTTAAAAGTGCAAGCACCTTATCTGCTTTTTCCGCAACATTCCTATCAAACAATGCCACCGTAGGCAACATCCATCTCATACGATATCTCATATCACCGTCTTTATTCTCACCCAAGTATGCAAATTCTATGCGGCCAAAACCCACTTTCTTTTCCAGCTTGCGAGCTTCCCTAAGAAATCTCCTTGCCACACCGGGCAGTTCATCAAATGTGTGAAGTTTGCCTTTCTGTCCTCTACTCTTTTCAAATGCCACTGTTATACCTACACTGTGAAAAGCATCAATAAGATGTGCCCACTTGTTTTTCTTAAAGAAAGCAAGCATCAAACTAGCCGCAGGAGTTCTCACAACCTCTATAATCTGAGGCTCTTCCAAATTATCGTCTTCTATCACCAGATTGACAACAAGATATGCCATGCCATGATACCCCTCAATGCGAGCCCACAGCTTAGCATTACCGGGAAGCTCCTCTACAACAGACTTTACCTCATAGTGAATGCCCTCTTCGTCTTCATATGTATCTCCCGGCTGTCTATTGTCAGATGTTGGTGCAGAAAAATATGTCATTTGACCACCTTTCATACCATAAAGCAGGTCAATACCCAGTCTTTTCAACAGCTTGACATTATATTCTCTTGCCTTTTCAGGCTGACCTACTGTCTCAAATACCAGTGTACCAAGGGCCATTTCTTCTTTCTCTGTAAGAACCTCAGGATCAACCCACACCCTATGTTTCATAATCATCCCTCCTCATAGGATAAGGTCAATAGCAGACAAGGCCTTTTCTACTTCAGTAGCGGTAGGTTTGCGAGTATCTTCAGATATAGTCTTAATAACACGGCCAGATAAGAGAAGCAGTGTTCCCACAAGCTCTGGCAAGATTTCAACGACCTCCTTAGATAGGGGCACCCACTTACCAAGCTTAAGATAGGCAATAATAGGCTCAACATCAATCTCCTCTTCAATCTCATGAAACTTTTTCATATACTCCTTAATGCCCTTTGTCAGAGGAATGTCATCAAGAACAACCTCTTCAGCCTTTCTTCTCTCGGCCTTTTCCATAGCAATGTCAAACATGTCCCTTAATACCCTTTCTGTGTGCTCAATAATCCTTTCTGCCTTGCTCTTATCAATATCAAGACCAACACCTCGGCGAAACAGAATCTGAAGTTTTTTGTAAGAAGCTACACCCACAAATATCCTCTCCTTTCATAATTTTATGTGCACTTTTCATGTACCATATTAGAAAAAAGGGTATTCAAGACTATGAGAACAAATGCTATAAATTACTACAACCAATTGGGAAATACCTACGATAAAGGATATAGTTCTTCCTATTGGCTTCTTGAACTGGCTGTCTCACTGACCCAGATTAAACAATATATATCCGGCGAAACGCTGCTTATTGATATTGGAGCAGGTACAGGCACATACACATATCATCTAAAGCACTTTGTAAAAGACATTAAGGCCATTGAACCTGCTCCCAACATGGCAAAGGAGTTTCGTAAGAAAAATCCAGACATTGACATTTATATTGCTCGGGCAGAAGAAATACCATTCCCAGATAATAGTTTTCATGTAGCCATAGCCATGGGAGATGTGCTCAGCTATGTGGACAATCTGGAAATAGCTTTACAGGAAATACACCGTATTCTCAAACCTGAAGGTTATCTCATAGCATCTGTTGATAACTTCCACTTCTTTATCAAAGATGTCTTGAAATACGGTCTGCCATCAGACATAAATAAGATTAAGAGTACAGGAAAAACGGTTATTGGCAATGCATCTTTGCATTTTGAAACACAAACCTTTCGGCATACAGAGATTCCCCAGATGGCAAATCAATTTGGCTTTATACATAAAGATATGATTTTCAAACTGGCAGCTTTTACAGAAGACGATGATATTTCCGATATTAATTATGGTGTATCTATTGAATTTCAACTTAATCGTCAAGTGGAATATATAGGCAACGCACAACATATACAGTTTGTATGGCAAAAAAGAAGGTGATGATATGAGGAAATTAGCCAGAGTTTTAGTCTTTGTATTGATACTGCTTAGTATATCCTTGCCTTCAGCAGATGCCTCTACTATAGAAACTATCGGTATCCCAGATGTTCACATACCCGACCCATTGCTCATTGAAAATCCCACGGATTTCTGGCTCTCATCTCTTATATGGCAACCATTAACATGGTATGAAAATGGACAGGTATACCCAGTCATAGCAGAAAGCTGGACATCATCAGGCACATTGTGGACCTTCAAAATAAAAAAGCACCTCACATGGAAAGATGGTAGTACTCTCACCGCCACCGATGTAGTGAACACATATAATTACTTGCTACACATGCCTATAAATCACCGTAGAGGGGCTACCATATGGCTGCTCATAAGCAATATTAGAAGTGTAGAAACGGCATCCGATAACACTGTCGTTTTCCAGCTTTACAAACCCTATGGAGACTTTGCCAAAGATGTCACTTCAAATGTATTCATACTTCCCAAACACCTAAGAAACTATAAAATGAAAACACACAATATTTGGGGCAGCGGAATGTACTATGTGAACAAAACAACCTCAGAAAATATAGTGCTAAAACGAAACCCCAATTATAAAGGTTATGTTCCTTATCCTGAAACATTGATATTTACCAGTAATCTATCTAAAACTAATAACTATATAACATATCCCGCACCACATGGTACTCAGCAATATCACATATCACTAAGGCTTGTCTTCAACACCAAAAAACAACCTTTTACCACTTGGCCCTATAGATACTTGCTAATAACCACATTACCTTACAACAAACTTACCACAACAGGGACAGCAGGCACACCTTGTCTTATGAAAAGTCCTCTGTGTCATTCCAGTCTACATATTGATAGGCTAGTATTTGATGCCAATGAGTTCATAGAAAACTACAGCATAGACATAGATAGACTCCAAAACCTCACATTGGCTGTGCCTCCGTTTCTTGAAGATGTTGCTCAAAAAATAGTCCAGGGCTGGAAAAAAATAGGTATACATGTTAACATAAAAACAGTTCCACTTTACACTATGCTTCACAATCCCCCAGATGTCAATATGATTATCATTCCCATAGGGGGAAGCACAAGCCCTTATACACTGGCATCACCTGACTTTCCTTTCTGTCAATGGAACTATCCCAACTTTTTCATCAAACTATCTGAAGGCATAACAGGTGATCATACCAAATTAGTAACAGCACTGGAAATACTTGACTATACATATCCAAGCACAACCATACAATTTCCTAAAGTCTATATCAACCTCAAAACCCCATACCTGAAAAAGCATATAGCAGGCTTAGGTATCCCTATGCTGACATCTCCCATTGACGATCCGACGATTGGTTTGTATATACCACCAGAAGAAACTACAGGAACAGCCAGTACAAGTACCACAGCTGGTATAACCAATAAACGGCTCACATACTTCAAAATGGGCCTCATAGCTGTCATAGTCATCTCACTAATACTGCTACTTCTTATTTTCTTAGTGCCACGAATAAAAACACTCTGGACAAAAATCATTCATTTTCCTACCCTACTTGTTTTTGGAAGCATTGGCAGCCT
>JAMORD010000095.1 GCA_027063755.1 bacterium
ATGTTGTAATGGCATATCCAGCAGCTCAGATTGCCGTTATGGAGGCCACTGGTGCGGCTAATATTATCTTCCGCAAAGAGATACAAAACGCTCCAGATCCAGAGAAGGCCAGAGAGGAAAAGATTAGAGAGTACCGAGAAAAGTTGTTGAATCCATATGTTGCAGCGGCCCGTTATTACATTGATGATATTATTGATCCCAGGGCAACCAGACCAATGCTTTATAATGCCCTGCAGATAGCAAAGTCTAAAGATGTACATGAAAAACTGCCAAAAAAGCATGGCAATATGCCACTGTAGGGTGGTGATATAGATGTATATAGCATATGCGGTAACTGCATCGGCTTCGAATACTGCAGCTTCGTTAGGTGCAAGATTATATGAAGCTTTTATCATTATGATTATTGGTATGAGTGCTGTGTTTCTCATGCTTATCATTTCAATGTTTGGTATGATGCTTATTGGAAAAGTTGCTTCCCCTAAAGGGAAGACAGAGAAGGAGACTCCGCAGGTTGTATCAACACAATCTTCCACAGCTGCATTGGAATCTTCTTCTGAAAACACCGAGACTGAAATTGCAGCTGCTGTGGCAGTTGTTCATCATGTTCGTAGGAAATCGGTTGTTTCTACTCCAATTATAAGAAGAAAAGATGTATAGGAGGTGTTACCCATGTCCAAAAAATATGTCTACAAGGTAAAAGTTAATGGAAAAGTATATGAGGTAGAGATTGAGGAGGTAGGTGGTACTCCTGTAGTAACATCTACGCAGCGTGTGCCGACTTCTGCACCAGCGCCTACTCCAACACCAGCACCGGCTCCAGCGGCTGCTCCTACGCCTACTCCAGCACCAGCATCTGGGGGAGGGGGAGATTCATTAGTAAAGGCTCCTATACCCGGTAAGGTGCTTTCTATTAAGGTTAGAGAAGGTGATCATGTAGATTACGGTCAGACATTACTAATTTTTGAGGCTATGAAGATGGAAAATGAGGTTAAGGCACCTAAAGCTGGTGTTGTAAAGAAGATTTATGTTTCGGAGGGAGCAAACTTTAATACAGGCGATCCTCTTATAGAGATTGAGTAGAGGAGGGCTTACTATGTGGGAAGCCATTGTAAATACATTTGTTAATCTGTGGGAAAAAAGTGGTTTATATGCGTTTTTGTTTCCACAGGATACGAAAGGTTTGTTACCATTTGAACTTGCCATACTCCTTGAGGTTTTAGGAATCATTGCTGTTTTGTATGGGCTTAATACCTTTCGCAAGAGCAAGTGGGCAACTTTTAATATTGTTGTTGGAGTGATAGCCATTGTTCTCGCTATGCCAGATTGGAAACATTCTGTGATGGTATTGGTTTCTATGGTTTTGCTTTATCTTGGTATATTTAAGAAATTTGAGCCACTTTTACTTGTTCCCATAGCATTTGGGGCGCTTTTGACAAATTTGCCTCCGGCAGGAGATATGTATATTATTTCTCCAGAATATGTTAGTATTTTGGAAAAAATAGGTGGTCAAATCCATCATATTATTGCCCCAACAAAACCTTTGATTGGTGATGTTATGTATTTCGGTGTTATTAATGAGTTATTTCCCCTGCTGATTTTTATGGGGGTAGGAGCTATGACGGATTTTGGCCCTTTAATAGCTTATCCTATTTCTTTCTTGCTGGGAGCTGCAGCTCAGATAGGTGTATATATTGCCATGTTTGTAGCGGTCTTACTCGGTTTTTCTACTAAGGAAGCTGCAGCTATAGGTATTATTGGCGGTGCAGATGGTCCCACATCCATTTATCTTGCAGTTAAGTTGGCCCCCCATCTTCTTGGACCTATTGCTGTTGCTGCGTACACATATATGTCCTTAGTGCCCTTAATTCAACCACCGATTATGAAGTGGCTGACAACAGAGGAAGAACGCAAGGTGAGAATGGAACAACTGCGTCCAGTTTCTAAAGTTGAAAAAATTGTTTTTCCTATATTTATGACTGTTCTTACAGGTCTTCTTCTTCCTTCTGCTTTACCATTGATTGGTTTCCTTATGTTTGGGAATCTACTAAGGGAAACAGGAGTTACCGATCGTCTTGCTAATACAGCAGCCAATGAGCTTACCAATATTGTTACCATATTTTTAGCTACATCGGTGGGTATGTCTATGAAGGCTGATAGATTTTTAACAGTAAAAACAATGGAAATTATTGCGTTAGGTGTTGTAGCTTTTGGTGCATCAACAATGGGTGGTGTACTGCTCGGTAAGCTCCTTTATAAACTGACTGGTGGAAAAGTGAATCCACTTATCGGTAGTGCCGGTGTATCTGCTGTTCCTATGGCTGCTCGTGTATCTCAAGTTGTAGGACAGGAAGCAGATCCCCACAACTTCTTGCTCATGCACGCCATGGGGCCTAATGTGGCCGGTGTTATTGGAACAGCTGTTGCGGCTGGTACTTTTATAGCCTATTTCTTAGGTAGGTAATGTAAAAGAATGAGGGAGGGGTGCATATGAATACTGTTATTTTGGAGGGGGATGCAACTCTCAGTGACTATGTTGATGTTGTTTATAGGGGAAAGGAACTTTACCTTTCCCCTTCTTTAATTGAGAGGGTAAAACATCTTAGGGAGCGTATCAAATCTTTTACTGCAGAAGGCCGTGTGATGTATGGTATCAATACGGGATTTGGTGCTCTTAAAGATACTGTTATACTACCCAATCATCTAAAAGACCTGCAACATAATATCGTTAGGAGTCATGCTGTTGGTGTGGGAGAGCCTGTATCTGAACAAGTGTCAAGGGGAATGCTATTTCTATTAATTAACTCATTTTCCAAAGGGTACTCTGGTGTTAGACCTGCTCTTCTTCAGCGACTTGTTGATATGCTTAATGCTGGTGTTCACCCAGTAGTACCCCGTTGGGGGTCCGTCGGTGCCAGCGGGGATTTGGCTCCATTGTCGCACCTTGCACTTGCTGTTATAGGAGAAGGGGAGGTTTTCTACAAAGGTCAGCGTATGCCCGCATCTGAAGTCTTTAAGAAAGTTGGCATGGAACCTGTATTTGGCCTTGATGCCAAAGAAGGTTTAGCATTACTGAATGGAACTCATTTTATGATGGCTATGCTTATAGATGCCTATTTGAAGGCCCAAAATCTATTAAATCATTATCTGTCTACATTTGCGGTATTTACAGAGGTTATGGAAACAGTTTCTACACCGTTTGATACTCGTATTCATGAAGTGCGTCGTGATAAGTATGCTCTTAAAGTAGCCCGTATTATAAAAGATAAGATCCATGATTCTCAGCTTATTGATAGACATCCCGAGGTGGTACAAGATAGTTACTCTATAAGGTGCTTTCCTCAGATTGTATCTCCTATACTCAGGGCACTTGAGCTGACAGAACATCTTATTGCTGACGAAATCAATGCTGTGACAGATAATCCATTGGTATTTGAAGAAGATGTTTTGTCAGGTGGCAATTTTCACGGTGCTCCTATAGCTTGGGTGTCTGAGGCTCTGAAGACAGCTGTTTCTGACTTGGGTAATGTGTCTATAGCCCATATGGAATGGCTTCTCAATCCCCGTTACAACAAAGAAAGAGGTTTAACACCATTTTTAACCAAGGAACCTGGCTTGGAATCAGGCTTTATGATTGTGCAGTATATGGCAGCATCTCGTATGGCACATATTAGGGTGCTTGCTCATCCTGCTTCTGTTGATAATTACTACACATCTGCTCTTCAGGAAGATGTTATTTCCCTGGGAGCAGTAAGTGTAGACAATCTTCATGTTGTTCTGAGGAACCTTGCATATATAGTGGCTGGAGAGTCGCTTATGGTATATAAAGCTGTTTTTATTAAGGATATATATGATATGCTATCCTCACACGGCAAAGAATGGATAAATACCCATAAACCTGTAATTGGAGATAAAATATTAGGTGGCGACAGTTACGTTGCGCCTATTTTGGAGGGGTTAGCTCTTAAATATTTAGGGGAAGAGGTGATGTAAATTGGTAGAGTATTATGGAACAGATAGACTGAAAAGGGGCCTGGCTCAGATGCTAAAAGGTGGTGTTATTATGGATGTTACCACCCCTGAGCAGGCTGTTATTGCCGAAGAAGCTGGTGCTGTTGCCGTTATGGCACTGGAGCGTGTGCCAGCTGACATTAGAAAAGAGGGTGGCGTTGCCCGCATGGCTGATCCTAAGATTGTAGAGGAGATTCGCGATGCGGTTTCCATTCCCGTTATGGCTAAGGTAAGAATAGGACACTTTACTGAAGCGTTGATACTTCAGTCTCTTGAGGTAGATTTCATTGATGAGAGTGAGGTTTTAACCCCAGCAGATGAAAAGTATCACATTGATAAAAAAGAATTTGCCGTTCCCTTTGTTTGCGGTGCAAGGAATCTTGGTGAGGCGCTGAGAAGAATTGCCGAAGGTGCAGCAATGATTCGTACCAAGGGTGAGGCCGGTACGGGTAATGTTGTTGAAGCCGTTAAGCATATGCGTACTATGAACGAGCAGATTAAGAGAGTTGTTCTGGCCGATGATGAAGAGCTTGTTGTTCTTGCTAAAGAGTGGGGGGCACCACTTTATCTTCTTGAAGAGGTTAGGGAGCTTGGCAGACTACCTGTGGTAAACTTTGCCGCCGGCGGTATTGCCACACCTGCTGATGCTGCGCTTATGATGTGGCTTGGATCTGACGGTGTATTTGTTGGTTCTGGTATCTTTAAGTCTGATAATCCAAGAGAAAGGGCAAAGGCTATTGTTGATGCTGTCACCTATTGGAGAGAACCAGAGATATTGGCCGAGGTTTCTAAAGGTCTTGGAGAGGCTATGAAAGGCATAGATGTTTCCAAACTAAGCGAAGAAGAACTGCTTCAGAACAGGGGGTGGTAATGATGGTGACAATAGGAGTATTGGCTGTTCAGGGAGATTTTGAAGAGCATATGGCAATGCTTGAAACTCTTGGAGTAGAGGTTAAAGATGTTAGATTACCCAAAGACCTCAATAGTATTGATGGTATTATATTGCCTGGCGGTGAGAGCACTGCCATGACAACTATTATGCTCCGTCGTGGCATGTGGGATGCACTGAAAAAGGCCTTTGAAGAAGGTCTTCCTGCGTATGGAACTTGTGCTGGTTCTATTTTACTTGCTAAAGATATTGGTGTGGGTTCCGATAGGGTAAAACCGTTTGGCATGATTGATATGGTTATTGAAAGGAATGCATATGGAAGGCAAATAGCCAGTAGAGAAGTATTTCTTGATGAACATGAATTGGGTGATAATGAACCTCTTCATGCAGTTTTTATCAGGGCTCCTCGTATTGTAAAGGTTGGTCCTGCTGTAAAAGTCTTGGCTACATATGATGGAGATCCCGTGCTTGTTAGAGAAGGTAATTTCCTTGCATCTACATTCCATCCGGAGTTAACAGATGACTATAGGGTTCATGAATATTTTGTAAAGATGGTTAAAAAGGAGGTTTAACGAAGTGTCAGGACATTCAAAGTGGCACAATATTAGGGCTAAGAAGTCCAAAATGGATGCCCGTAAGGGTAAATTATTTACCAAGCTTGCCAGGGAAATTCAGGTGGCTGCTCGCAATGGTGGCCCTAATCCTGAGACTAATGTTCGTTTGAGAATCGCAATTGATAAAGCTCTTGCAGCTAACATGCCCAAAGAGAATATAGAGAGGGCTATTAAAAAGGGCACGGGTGAGCTTGGTAGTGAGAATATAGAAGAGGTTACATATGAGGGTTATGGCCCTGGCGGTGTAGCTATTTTGGTAGAGGCTATGACCGATAACCGTAATAGAACTGCTGGTGAGATTAGACATATATTTTCTAAGTATGGAGGGTCCATGGCTGAAGCCGGTGCCGTGGCATGGATATTTGAGAGAAAAGGCGTAATAGATGTTAAAGCTGAAGGTATAGCTGATACAGATGAGTTTATATTAGAGGTTATAGATCTTGGTGCAGAAGATGTTAAGGAAGAAGACGGTATACTTGAGATTATTACCGATCCCAAGGATTACGCCACGGTTCTGGAGTCTTTAAGAGAAAGAGGAGTTGATATAGAAAATTCAGAGCTGACTTTCGTGCCGAAAAATTATGTAGCGGTTTCTGGGGAGACTGCAGAGAAACTTATAAAGTTGATACAGATATTGGAAGATCATGATGATGTACAAAATGTTCATGCTAACTTTGATATATCTCCAGAAGAGCTGGAGGCACTTATGGCGTGAGCATAGTATGGGGTGTTGACCCTGGTACAGCACGGGTAGGGGTGTCTATTTTTTATGTAACGGAGACAGAAAAGCGTTTGCTTGATCTTATTCTTATTGACCTTACGGGTGAAGAAATTGATAGTCGTCTTGGTACGATTGCCAAGACGACTTCTTTTTTTGCTGAGCTGTATCCTCCCGATATTGTGGGCATGGAGAAGCTCGTGTGGGGTAGAAATGTTACAACGGCACTATCTGTTGCTGAAGCCCGCGGGGTTTTAAAATACATATTCTCTTTATATGATGCCACTATTGTTGAATGTTTACCTAAGGTAGTAAAGGCTGCTGTGGGGGCTTCAATGTTTGGTAGCGGTAAAGAAGCTGTTCGTGATGCTGTCATTTATATGTTTAGCGAAGATATAGGAGCTACAGGTGTACCTTGGTATGCTATTATTGATGATGTAGTGGATGCTGTTGCTATAGCATTGGCGGTGATAGAGGGTGATTGTTAAAACAGGTGGAGTTGTCTATAAGGAAGATGGTTTTGTATGGCTAAAGCCTTATAAGATGGGTATGTTGTTTGAGTGTATACCTGCATGTTTTATACCTGAGTATCCTAAACGAGGTAATTGGTTAGTTTATATAGATATACCGCAAGGTGGTTCTCCTATAGCCTATTTGTTTTCTTCCATAGAAGATTATCGTTTGTGGGATAGGCTAAAAGGTATTAAGAGTTTAGGACCTCGTAAAGCTGCAAGCGTCCTCTCTGCTTATCCATCAAACGACCTCCTAAAAATTATTGCTTTTGGTGATGAAGAAACTTTGGCGTCTATACGGGGTATTGGTAAAAAGACAACACGCCGTATTATTGCCGAGCTGAGAGATGAAATATCTATGGATGTATCTGAAATATCTGAGGTGAAACAGGTGCTTATATCGTGGGGATATGAAAAAAGACTTGTTGAAAAAGCCTTTGCCAAACTTTATGCATCTG
>JAMORD010000096.1 GCA_027063755.1 bacterium
GTTGACCTTACTGTAGAACTTGAGAAGCCTGCAACTGCTGAGGAGATCAATGCCGCTATGAAGAAGGCCGCCGAGGGCGAGCTCAAAGGTATTCTTGGATACTCCGAGGAGCCACTGGTATCTTCTGACTATAAAGGTGATCCCAGATCTTCTATCTTTGATGCCCTTGAGACCAGAGTTATTGATGGCAATTTTGTCAAGGTTCTTTCTTGGTATGACAATGAGTGGGGTTATTCCAACAGGGTTGCAGACCTTATTGTTTACATAGCCTCTAAGGGGCTGTGATAGCCATGGAGCTCCACAGAGTAGACGAAGTCAAGGTTAAAGGCAAGAGAGTGCTGGTAAGGGTGGACTTTAATGTCCCCCTTACCAGCGATGGTGATGTTGCCGATGATACCCGTATAAATGCAGCTATTCCTACCATCACTCACCTAATGAAGAATGGAGCAAAAGTCATACTTGTTTCTCACTTGGGTAGACCCAAAGGGCAGAGAAAACCCGAGCTGTCTTTAGTGCCTGTAGCAAAAAGATTGGCTAACATTCTTCGTAAAGAGGTATTGTTTGTTCCCGATGTTATAGGAGAAGAGGTTGAAATGGCTGTTTCTTCGCTTGAAGAGGGCGATGTCCTCATGCTTGAGAATGTGCGTTTCTACCCAGAGGAAGAGAAAAACGATCCAGAATTTGCCAGAAAACTTGCTTCTTTAGGTGATATATTTGTTTCTGATGCTTTTTCTGTTGCACATAGGGCCCATGCCTCTAATGTAGGAGTAGCCCAGTATCTTAAGGCATATGCCGGTTTCCTTATGATAAAGGAGATAGAAAATCTTGGTATGCTACTGGATCCATCTGATGAGCTAAGACCATACTATGTTATTATGGGGGGCGCCAAGGTTTCCGATAAGATTGGCGTTATTGACAATATTCTTGACAAGGTTGATGGTCTCTTCATTGGTGGAGGTATGGTTTTCACATTCCTCAAGGCTAAGGGTTATGAAATCGGTAAATCTCTGCTTGAAGAAGATTATATTGAGTATGCTAAAGAGGTTATGGAGAAAGCTGAAAAGACAGGCAAGAAAATTGTGTTGCCTACTGATATTGTGGTAGCCGATAGCATTGATGCGGATACCGGTGAAGTTGTTCCCGTAGATGCCATTCCTGCCGATAAGATAGGTCTTGATATAGGTCCTAAGAGCATAGAGCTTTTCAAGAAAGAACTTGCCGATGGAAAACTTGTATTCTGGAATGGACCTATGGGTGTGTTTGAAAAGGATGCATTTGCCGAGGGTACCAAAGCCATTGCAGAGTATCTTGCCGAGAGGTGCGAAAAAGATGAGATGAAGGTTGTGCTTGGTGGAGGCGATTCTGCTGCTGCAGCTCACAAGTTTGGCGTGGCCGATAAATATACCCATGTATCTACTGGTGGAGGTGCTTCCCTGAAATTCTTGGAGGGTAAAACACTTCCTGGCATACAGGTTCTTTATTGGTGAGGGGGTGTTTCTGTGAGAAAGATTATTGTTGCTGGCAACTGGAAAATGAATGGTTCTACACTGCTGACCAAGAAAATCATCATAGGCACAATGGCCCGTTTGTGGGATGTGAATTTTAGTGAAAATTTTGAAGTGGTATTTATTCCGCCATTTATATATATTCCTATAGCTTCAGACCTTGTAAAAGATAGCAAATATGAAATTGGTGCTCAGAATATGTACTTTGAAGAGAAGGGGGCATTTACAGGTGAAATTGCACCTGACATGCTGAAAGACTTTGATGTCAAGTATGTTGTAATAGGTCACTCTGAGCGTCGCCATATCTTTGGAGAGTCCAATGAGACGATAGCCAAAAAGGTAAAGAAGGCTGTGGAAAAAGAGCTTATTCCTATACTCTGTGTCGGCGAGACACTGGAAGAGCGCGAAGAGGGTAGAACATGGGAGGTAATTCGTGAACAGCTGGAAACAGCTCTCAGTCAGTTTGACACATTGCCTGGGATGGTGATTGCATACGAGCCTGTTTGGGCTATAGGTACTGGTAAGGCTGCAACTAAAGAAGATGCAGAAGATGTCATCTCTAAGATTAGAAACTGGCTCAAAGGAAAATTTGGAACCGATGAGGTATCAATACTATACGGTGGTAGCGTAAAGCCGGCTAATGTAGAAAACTTTGCCTCTTCCAAGGAAATAGATGGAGCACTTGTCGGAGGGGCTTCCCTAAAACCCGAAGATTTTGCTATAATTGTTAAAACATTTGTTGGAAGGGGTTGAAGTGGGATGAAGGAAGCAATAATGATTGGTGTTGCTATTGTCTCTGCAATACTTCTTATACTTATTGGTATACAGGAGCCCAAGGGAGAAGGATTGGGTGCTATTGGTGGTACAGCATCTATTTTCCATGGTTCTTCTCCGAGACAGAAGTTGCTGGACAAACTCATTATTGTGTTTTCTGTTTTATTTGCCGTTGGTGTGTTTGTTGCCGGTCTTATGTAAGACTGGCTAATCAATAAAAAACAAAAACCTGGTTCTGGGAAGGACCGTAGAGTCCTATCTCGGGCTATGGAGGAGGTGCAAACATGTTTAACAAAGAGATCAAACAGCAGATTATCAAAGAGTTCGGTAGGCATGATGGTGACACAGGTTCTACTGAAGTGCAAGTGGCTATTTTAACAGCCAGAATTAAACATCTTACAGAGCATCTGAAACAGCATCCCCATGATTATCATTCTAAAAAGGGCTTGCTGAAGCTTGTTGGTCGCAGAAAGAAGCTTCTCAAGTACCTTAAGAGGAAGGACATGGAGGCCTACCTGTCTCTTATCAACCGTCTTGGATTGAAGAGGTAAACAGGCTTGGGCTCCGTGGAAAGGAAGTGAACAAGGTATGGAGAGAAAAAAGATTATAGAAGTAGTAGAGCTAGAAGAGGGTAAGCAGATAGTCTTTGAAACAGGCTATGTGGGTTTGCAGGCAAATGGTTCTGTGTTCGCTAAGATAGGTGATACCGTAGCATTTGTTGCAGCTGTTATGAGCAAGGAGCCCAGGTTGGATATTGATTTCTTCCCTCTGCTAGTTGAATATGAAGAAAAACAGTATGCCGTGGGTAAAATACCCGGCGGTTTCTTTAAGAGGGAAGGAAAACCTTCAGAGGCCGAAATCTTGAGGGCGAGATTGATTGACAGATCAATCCGCCCTCTTTTTCCTGAAGAGATGCGTAATGATGTTGAAGTTATTGCCATGATCCTTGCCAGTGATAGTACCAATCCACCAGAAATTGCAGCAATGAACGGTGCATCCGCAGCACTTTATATTTCTGATATTCCATTTAATCATCCCTTTGGTGCTGTGAGGGTTGGTCTTATTGATGGTAAATTTGTTGTTAATCCAACATTTGAAGAGCTGGAAAAATCTGATTTAGATCTTGTGGTAGCCGGTATTGAGGATGGAATTGTAATGGTTGAGGCAGGTGCCCGTGAAGTATCCGAAGATACAATGATAGAAGCAATGAAGTTTGCCCATGAATATATCAAAAAGATTATTGCAGGCATTAAGAGACTTCGCGAAAAGGCCGGAAAAGAAAAGGCAGAAGTGCCACTGGTAGAAATCCCAGAAGATCTCAGAGAATTTATTATGTCCTATAAAGACGAAATACTTGCTGCACTACTTGAAGTAGAGAAGAAGGCAAGAGAAAAGAAGGTTTCCGAGGTAAAAACAAAAGTAAAAGAGGCAGTAGAGGAAAAGTGGGCCGAAAATGAAGAGTATATCAAGGTTTTTGATTTGGCATTTAAAGATGTAGAGAAGAAGGTTGTTCGTCAGTATATGAAGGAAACAGGTAAGCGTGTTGATGGCAGAACATTTAAAGAGATAAGACCTCTTAGTGCTGAAAAGGGTGTTCTTCCTGTTGTTCACGGTAGTGGTCTCTTTACAAGAGGTCAAACCCAGGTGCTGAGTATTGCAACATTGGGTAGCTTTTCCGATGTTCAGATTATTGACAGTATCAGTGTCCAGGAGGAGTTTAAGAGATTTATTCATCACTATGACTTTACACCTTTTTCTACTGGTGATATTAAGCCAAGAAGGGGTCCCAGTCGCCGTGAGATAGGTCATGGTGCTCTGGCTGAGAGGGCTCTGAAATACCTTATACCTTCTGAAGAGGAATTTCCATATACCATTCGTGTCGTCAGTGAGGTTATGGAATCTAATGGTTCTACATCAATGGCCAGTGTATGTGCAAGCTCTATTGCCCTGATGGATGCTGGTGTGCCTATGCCCAAGCATGTGGGTGGCATTGCTATGGGACTTATTAAAGAAGATGATGCCTTTATCATCCTTACAGATATTCAAGGTTTGGAAGACCATTTGGGTGATATGGACTTTAAAGTAGCCGGTACAAGAGATGGTATTACGGCTCTACAGCTTGATATAAAGGTGAAAGGTATTACATTTGAGATTATGAAACAAGCTCTATACCAGGCCAAAGAGGCAAGGTATCAAATACTTGATGTGCTTTATCAGGCTATTCCTGCTCCAGACGATATACCCGAAACGGCCGATAAGATTTATTACATGCAGGTACCTGTTGAAAAAATCGGTGAAATCATCGGACCTGGCGGTAGGGTTATCAAGAAGATTATTGCCGATGCCGGTGTTGAAATAGACATCAACGATGAGGATGGCAAGGTCTTTATTAAGGGTAAACATATGAGCAACATAGAGAGGGCTAAACAGATTATAGAGGCCATTGTTAGAGAACTGCATGAAGGAGATATTATTGATGGTAAGGTCACCCGTATTGATCCTAAACTGGGTATATTCCTGGAGATTGCTCCTGGAAAAGAAGGTCTCTTAAGAGTAGATGATCTTAGTCCCAATAGGCTTGTTTCCGTCAATGACTTTGCCAAGATTGGTGATACAATCAGAGTTATTGTTAAGAGCATAGATGCTATGGGACGCATCAACTTTACCCGTAGGGGACTTGAAGAGTGGAAAAAGGAAGAAGAGGAAGCCCGTAGAACAGGTAATCTTCGTGTTCCTCGCCCGCCAAGACAATCCCATGGTCGCAGGCATGACACAAGACGAGACAATAGAGGACATGGTGGAAGACGAGACGGCGGAAGGCATGATGGATAAATACCTTTATTGACATATAGGGGGAGAGTGCATCTCCCCCTTCTTTTTATTTTGTGGTCTGTATAATATTCTCATGAGAGGTGATAATGTGAAAGAAGTAGAGGTAAAGGTAAAATTAAAACCTGGAGCTAAACTACCGTTTTATGCTACGGAAGGTTCTGTTGGGGCTGACTTGCATGCCTATATTGATGCCCCTATTGAGCTAAAGCCTATGGAAAGATATATGGTGCCAACAGGTATCTTTATAGAATTGCCTCCTGGTTATGAGGCTCAGATTAGACCGCGCAGCGGGCTTGCCGCCAAACATGGTATTACCACACTTAATACTCCTGGAACAATTGACTGGGACTATAGAGGAGAAATTAAGGTTATACTCATTAACTTAGGTCAAGAGATCTTTGTAATAGAGCCCGGTATGAGAATAGCACAAATGGTTATAGCACCGGTGACCCGTGGCGTCTTTGTTGTTGCTGATAAATTATCAGATACCCATCGCGGTGAAGGAGGTTTTGGTCATAGTGGCACACACTAAGTGGGAATCCTACCTTGCAGAGGCTATCAAACGGTGTCAGAGATGTCCTCTTCATGAAAGTAGAACAAATCCCGTTCCAGGAGAAGGAAACCCTCATGCATCTTTGATGTTTGTGGGGGAAGGTCCAGGAGCTGATGAAGACAGAATGGGAAGACCATTTGTCGGCAGGGCAGGTAAAAGATTGGATTTATGGATAACAGAGTATCTTGGAATGAAACGCTCCGATGTTTACATAGCAAATACAGTAAAATGTAGACCTCCGGGCAACCGCGTGCCTACAGATACTGAAATGGCTATGTGCTTTCCATATTTACTTGCCCAGATATCGTTTATAAAACCCAAGGTAATTATCGCCTTGGGTAAAACCGCTGCTCAAGATCTGTTAGGTTTTCCTAAGGCAACATCTCTAAAAATGCTTAGGGCAGATAATCCATATAGACGAAACGGATATTATGTTGTTGTCACATATCATCCAGCAGCAATATTAAGAAATGCATCATATGAGTCAGCAGTTAGAGAAGATTTGATTATTGCAAAGAAACTTTTAGAGGTGGGCTAAAATGGTGAGATGGATTGTAATTAGTGGTGTTGATGAAGTTGGTAGAAATTGTCATCTACTTGAAACAGACAGAGAGTTATATATTGTTGATTGTGGGGTAAGATTTGGAACTTTAAAAGAGCCTGGCATAGAGTATATTATCCCCGATTTTTCTTATATTGTGGAACATGCAGACAAACTCAAGGGGGCATTTTTCTCTCATGCCCACGAAGATCATATAGGAGCTGTGCCGTATCTCCTTGATGCCTTAAAGGGGAAGATTAAGCGCCTTGATATTTATAGTGCTCCTCTCACATTGGAGATGTTGAAAGAGTATGTGGGGGGACATCATGGGATATCCGTTAACATGCAAGCTATTCATCCACGGGAAGAGGTTAGGGTATCTAATAATTTGTCGGTGCTTCCTATACATGTCAATCATAGCATCCCTCATGCTCTATCTCTGGCTTTTAACACTAAAGAGGGTAGGATTATCTATACGGGAGATTTCAAAATAGACCAAAATCATCCTACAATGGAGACAACTGACCTACATACATTTGCACGACTTGGTGAAGAGGGAGTAAAACTACTACTTTCCGATAGTACCAATGCAGATGAGCCGGGCTTTGGTACTTCAGAGATGAAAGTTAGAGAAGGACTAGAAAAAGTTTTCTCCACTTATACCAATAGGCGTATTATTATTAGTGTGTTTGCCTCGCATGTCAGCCGTATAGAACTCATTATGAGTCTTGCTAAGAAATATGGTAGGGTAGTAGCCGTTGATGGAAGGGGTATTGTAAAGATTACACAGCTGTCACGAAAGTTGGGCTTTCTTGCCGATTATGATGACATTATTGTTTCTGTTTCCGATGCTTTAGCCTTACCACCTGAATCACAGGTAATTCTTAGCACGGGGACTCAGGG
>JAMORD010000097.1 GCA_027063755.1 bacterium
ACGCTATTCTCATTAGCAGACGTCTTGTCAGAGACGATGAGCTAACATCTATTTTTATTGATGAATATACTGTTGAGGCGAGACGTATATCCACCGGTTCTCGTAGATCCCGTAAGGGCTCATCTGTTATGGTAGAGGAGATTACCAGAGATGTGCCCGGCCTTTCCGATGAGGAAAAGAGAGACCTTGGCGAAGATGGTATCGTGAGAATTGGTGCTTGGGTTGAGCCCGGTAGTATCCTTGTAGGTAAAGTTACACCTCAGCCTGAAGAAAAGGAAGAGGCTGAAGTTAAGCTTCTTGCACACATCTTTGGTGAGAAGATTGGTAGAGTAAAGAACACATCTCTAAGAATGCCACCTGGTGAAAGAGGTGTTGTTATAGATGTTAAAGTTTTTGAAGAAGATAAAGGCTATGACTTACCTGCTGATGTTGTTAAGGTGGTAAAGGTTTATGTGGCCCAGAAGAGAAAGATCAAAGAGGGTGATAAACTGGCAGGTAGATATGGAAACAAAGGTGTTGTTGCAAAAATTTTACCTGAAGAGGATATGCCGTATTTACCTGATGGTACTCCTGTTGATGTCGTTCTTAACCCACTTGGTGTTCCATCTCGTATGAACTTTGGTCAGGTATTGGAAACACACTTGGGTCTTGTTGCAAGACTCTTGGGGGTTAACATTGAAATTCCTACTTTTAAGAGTCCCTCAATGGACGACATGTGGAAGGCCATAGAGCTTGCCAATGAAAAGATGAAAGAAAAATATGGTATTGAGATGAGCTCTCTTGGTAAGTTTACCCTCTACGATGGTCGTACCGGTCTACCATTTGAAAGAGAGGTTATGGTCGGTGAGATGCATATTCTTAAGCTTATTCACATGGTTGATGATAAGATGCATGCCCGTGCAACCGGTCCTTATGCCCTTATTACACAGCAGCCACTTGGTGGTAAAGCCCACTTTGGTGGTCAGCGTGTGGGTGAAATGGAAGTGTGGGCTCTTGAGGCTTATGGAGCAGCCTATACACTTCAGGAAATGCTTACAATTAAATCTGACGATGTGGAGGGCAGAAAGAAGGCCTACGATGCCATCGTTAACGGTAAGCCAATTGAGGAGATGGGCGAGCCTGAATCCTTCAGAGTTCTTGTCAAAGAGCTTCAGGGACTTGCCCTTGCCATAGAGGAAATACAGTTTCATAAAGGAAAACAGCAGCCCAAACTCGGGGCTGAAGAGACAGAAGAATAAGTGAGGGGTGAGGACGCCTATGGACAGGATAAAGAAGAAAAGGGTTCGTAAATTTGATGCCCTAAAGATAAGACTGGCATCTCCCGATGATATTCTCAAATGGTCTCATGGTGAGGTTACACAAGCTGAGACTATTAACTATAGAACATACTTGCCTGAAGAGGGCGGTCTATTTTCACAGCGCATCTTTGGTCCTATAAAGGACTATGAGTGTGCTTGTGGAAAGTATAAAGGTAAGAAGTATGAAAATGTTGTATGTGAAAACTGTGGTGTTAAGGTGACAACATCTAAAGTACGTAGAGAGTGGATGGGACACATCACTCTCAATGCACCTGTAGCCCATAGGTGGTATTATGGTAAGTCTCCTTATCCACTACCAAGGCTTTTGGGCCTAAAGTATCCTGAGGTAAAAGATATTGTGTATTTGAATCTTAACCTCGTTGCCGATGACGGTGGTCCATTTGTTCCTGCCGGTGTTGTTGTAGACGGCGAAGGCGAAATGAAGGTAAAAAATTGGTTCCTAAATTTCAGTCGTGAGCTTGAAGAAATAAAGGGATCTTCTCGTATACCTGCCAATATTCCAAGGGTCAAGAAAGAGCTAAAAGAAAAGGTTGTTATCAAGGGAGAACCACGCTTTGTGGCTGGTCCTAAGGCTATTGAGGCCATTTTTTCCATGCTTTATGAAGAAAACTATCCTGTAAAGCTGTATGTTGACTTGTCTCAGGTATGGAAGGCTCGTAAGCGTCTGAGAGAGAAGGTAGAAAACTTCCTTATGTCTTTCCTTGGCATCACGAAAAAAGATATCAGGGCCATTCTTGATGGTGAAAAGAAGATATTCTTTGGCGAAGATGTAATAAAAGTTATAGACAAACAGAAATATCTTTTGCTGACAACCGATGAGCAGAATAAGGCCTTTGACGGTTATAAAGCCTTTGTCGCTGCGCTCTTGAAAGATTATCTTGATGGGGGTAGCAAACTTCAGGAATTTGCCGAGATTGTTGCTCGTATACCTAATAGATATGGTAGATGGGAAAGACTGACAAATAGAGGACAGGATGTAGGACTGTCTACGGAAAGATGGTATCCCAATGAAGAGTCTCTTGGTTCTCTTAATATGCTTGGTGTTTTTCTACCTAAGTTGCTTATTGTTATAGATTCCAAAGAGCGTAAAGCATATAAATGGGGTGAAAAGGAATATATAGAGGCTTATCTGGGTGATTACGAGGGACGTTATGAATACTTTGTCAGTCCGGAAGATGCTGAAAGATATCTTACCAATATTTCTAAAGGACTGGATGAAAATGAGGTAGCTACAATAGACCTTACTGATGAAGAAGGAGCTATTCTTTTTGAACAACCTCGTATTCAGGTATCCGATATTAGGGTTAATATCACAGGTCTTGATGTGCTAACCGATGATGTGGCAAAGAATATAAAAAGAATCATGGGGCCAGAATTCAAGTTTGGAATGGGGGCCGAGATAGTACAACAGGTACTTGAGAAAGATTTTGACAATCAGGGAAATCAGCTTCAGCTGTGGGTTGAGTATTTAAAACATCTTGAGAGGGTTGTTACAAGTGAATCTCAGCGTAGAAATATTGTTAGAAGACTTAGTGTTATGGAGGCATTTTTGCATTCTGAGTCTCGTCCCGTATGGATGATTCTTACTGTTATACCTGTTATCCCACCAGAGCTAAGACCTATTATTCCTCTTGAAGGTGGTAGATTTGCCACTTCTGAACTTAATGACCTCTATAGACGTGTTATCAATAGAAACAACCGTCTGAAGAAGATGATGGATAAAAGGGCACCGGAGATTATCTTGAAGAATGAGAAGAGATTGCTGCAAGATGCTGTAGATGCCCTTCTTGATAATAGTGGTAAAGAGAAACCTGTTACAGACTCTTCTGGTAGACCACTGAAGTCTCTTACAGATATTCTTGTTAAGAAAGAAGGACGTTTTAGAAAGAATCTGCTTGGTAAGCGTGTTGACTATTCCGGTCGTAGTGTTATTGTTATCGGTCCTGAACTAGAGCTTGACCAGTGTGGTCTTCCTAAAGAGATGGCCGTTGAGCTGTTTAAACCGTTCCTTATTAATAGACTTATCAAGAGAGGTATTGCTGAGACGTTTAAGGAAGCTCGTGAACTAATAGACCGCAGAGACGATAGTATATTTGATGCTCTTGAAGAGGTTGTGAAGGATCACTATGTACTTCTTAACCGTGCTCCAACACTTCATAGACCATCTATTGAGGCCTTTAGACCAGTTCTTGTTGATATGAAAGCTATATCTATTCCAGCTATGGTCTGTCCACCTTTTAATGCCGACTTTGACGGTGACCAAATGGCTGTTCATGTACCGCTGAGTGATCAAGCCCAAGCAGAGGCACGACTGATAATGGCATCTTCTCTAAACTTTATCTCACCGGCCAATGGAACGCCTCTGGCCGCACCTTCTCAAGATATGGTGCTTGGTATTTACTATCTAACTATGCCATTTGAGGGAGTTAAAGGTGAGGGTAGCGTTATTTCCTCAATAGACGAGGCTTTTATCAGATATCGTCTTGGTAAGGCAGATCTCCATGCTTGGGTATGGTATCCACTCATTGCTTCTAAAGAAGAGATTGAGAAGATGAAGGCTGAAGGAAAGAAAGGTAATACTACTATTGGTCGTATTATCTTTAACTACGAGATAGGCAAACGGATGAAACAGTATGGTCTTACCAGGTATCTAGGTAGAGGATTTGAGATATTTAAAGAAGAAGCAGATAAAAAATACCAAGGTCCAAGATTGGACTTTGTCAATAAGACATTGGATAAGAAGAAACTGAAGAAACTTATCACCGAAATGGTAGACATTATTGGTATTGCAGATATGAAGTATTTCCTTGATGTGATAAAGGATATTGGTTTCCATTATGCAACTGTTTCAGGTTCTACCATATCTTTGCAGGAAGTACAGGTTATGCCCGGCAAAGATGAAATACTAAATAGGGCTTTGGAACAAGTTGAGCGTATCAACGAGGCATATGAAGACGGTATCATCAGCTATGAGGAGAGAATTCCATCTATTATTGAGGTGTGGCGTAAAGCATCTGAAGAGATTGAAGCAAATCTTCGCAAGTTAATGTCAGAAAGTTCACCAGATAAACTGAATTCCCTATATATCATGATTATTTCTGGTGCAAGAGGTAATGTTGACCAGTTGAGACAGTCTGTGGCATTTAGAGGTGCTGTCTATGATGCTACAGGTAATATTCTGGAAATTCCTGTAAAATCCTCTTATATAGAAGGTTTGACTGTTCGTGAATACTTTGATTCCACATACGGTGGTAGAAAAGGTCAGGTTGATACTGCTCTGTCTACATCTCTTGGTGGTTATAACACCAGAAGATTTGAAGAAGCTGTTCACGCCATTGTTGTTAGGGAAGACGACCACGAAATCAAAGATGTTGACCTAAATATATATCAGGGTAGGGATTTGGCCCATGAAATCATGGGAAGACTTGCTGCTGAGGATATTGTTGATAGTCAGACAGGTGAAGTTATTGTAAAGAAGTTTGAGCTTATTGATGAGGATAAATTCGTGCAGATACAGAATAGAGCAGCCGGCAAGGTTAAGGTGTTTACAGAACTGATGTGGGTTGATGTGGATTCCTTCCTTGATGAAGAGAATTTCCTAGAAAATCTTATACACAATAGATTTAAACTTGCAATGGATATTGTGCTTAAGAATGGAGATTCTATACCTGCTGGCACTGTTATTACACCAGTACTTGTGCATAAGCTGAAGAAGATACTTTACGAAAACGGTTATGAGCCCAAAGTTCTTGTCAGAAGAATAGACGGTATTATGTTTAGAACACTCAAGAATCTTGAGGGTGATAATATTAAAGACTTCTTTGCACGAATTAAGGGTAGATTTCTGGCCGATGATGTGGTCTCTCCTAAAACTGGTGAGGTGCTTGCGCAGTCTGGTCAGTTTATTGACAAGGGGCTTATTGATAAGTTTAAAGAGCATGGCGTAGACCATGTATATATTAAGAGTGCATTGACATGTAAGACGGAATACGGTGTATGTGTGAAGTGTTATGGTGAAGACATGGCCAGACACGCTATTGTTGAACGCGGTGAAGCTGTTGGTATTGTTGCTGCACAGTCACTTGGTGAGCCTGCTACACAGCTGACACTGAGGACATTCCACACTGGTGGTACCGTTGGTGCTAAGAGTGAGGAGATTACATCTGAAGATTCCGGTTTGCGTCTGGTTGAGGCTGTCTCTACAACACCTGATTCTGGTCTTAACAAAGATGAGCGTAGATTTCTCCAGAGTATTGTCAAGCCTATTACGGATTTCTACAAAGTGCTTCGCAACATAGACGAGCGTATTAGGGCTGAGTTTGACAGTGCTAAGGAAGATATCCTCGTCAAGGAGATTAGCAACCTCAAAGAAATGACGCGAGAGGAAGAGAAAGCCCTTCGTGTATATGTTAATGACTTCCTTGACGGTTATATGAATGGAATTCTATCTATAATGGAGACTATACAGACTCTTATTAATAACGAATTTAACTGGAGAGGCCTTAGTGTAGATGTTTACGAGTACATATTTGAGCAAATAGATAGTCTTGACAGGGTATTTGCACCTGCGGTGCTTGAAAATCTAAGAAAGGATATAGATGACATTGTATCTAACGACGAAATTACTTCAAGGCTGTCAAGGAAGATAGAGTCTTATCTTGCGTCTATATCTGCTAAATTTGTTGAGTATCTTGCTAAACTACCAGCATGGTTCCTTATGACGGCAGGTATTAAGGGTAGAAATGCCGAAGAGGTTAAGGCTCTATACGATAGAATCATTGGCATGGGTGTAAAGGAAATTACTGATGATACCCGTAAGGAGCTTGTTGGGCTTATAAAGGGCTTATTTGAGGGTGATGATATTTCTGTAAAGGAATTCGTCTATGAACAGTTTGTAGGGCTTGATCCAACGATGGAAATAATTGACCAGAAGAAGGCAAAACTTCAACCACTGGCTCTTCTGTCGTCTGTTGATGGACATGTTATAGAAGTTGAGGTTAAAGATAAGATGATGTATGTTGTAACAAAAGATGAATTTGGCTCTTATAAGCTTGCTTTCGCTTGGGTGTCTTTTAGATATCTTGATCCTGTTTTAGGAAGAGAAGTTGAGATTAGATTCAGGCCAAGGTTTAAAGAGGGAGATTATATCTTACCTGGTGACCTTATGGTTGTCAGTAGGCAAAGAGGTTTTCATAGACCTGTTGTCAGATATCCAAGGGTTTTCTTGCAGATGCTACTTGATAACTTTGGTTTGCAGGCAGTTGCCGACTTTCTGTTCTCCTCTATTGAGGGTATCTATGTTGATTTCCAATTTGATATTAACGACAAGCATTTTGAGGTGATCATGTCTCAGATGCTTAGTAAAGTTGAGGTTTACGATGATGGAGACAGTGATATTCTCGTTCCATTTCACAATATTGACCTGTATAAGTTTGAGGCTGAATATAGATATCTCAAGACCAAAGGTTTGCTTACTCCAAGAGGTAAGCGTAAGATTTGGGGTACAAAAGATGTTGGTAAGCTTTCTGAGTCGTGGCTTGCTGCCGCATCTTACTTAGAGACGGCCACAGCTCTTATCAATGCTGCTATAGCATCTAAGGTTGACAGACTTGTGGGTATGAAGGAGAATGTTATTGTTGGTTCTATGATTCCAGCCGGTACTGGTATTTATGATGATAACCAGTTCAAAATAAGGGTAGAGGGTAAAGAGGAGATTATTGAAGAAGAATAAATTATAGACTCTTATATGAAAGGGGGGGCAAAG
>JAMORD010000098.1 GCA_027063755.1 bacterium
TAGAGGAAGACCCCAAGGCGAGGCAGTCTGTAGAGATTGCCATTGTGACATTTGGCGAAGGGGTGCAGGTGTTACAAGATTTTGCACCTGTTGAAGATGTGAAACTAAAGGAGCTCTTGCCTAAGGGGACAACACCTATGGGGAAAGCTATCAAAGAGGCTTTGGACATGATTGAGTATCGTAAGATGCTTCTCAGGGGACAGGGTGCCCAGTATTACAGACCATGGCTTGTACTTATCACCGATGGTGAGCCTACAGATATGGAGCCCGGTAGTGCCATGTGGGAAGAGGTTAAGGAGAGGCTCATGGATGCAGAGAACCGTAAAAAGGTTATCACCTGGGCATTTGGCACAGAGAGTGCCAACTTTGAGAAGTTAAAGATGCTCTTCCCCAAGGGTAGGGTGTTTAGACTAACAGACTATGAAAAGGGGTTCCAGAGCATGTTTACATGGTTGTCTTCGTCTCTCAAGATGGTTTCTTCTTCCATGCCCGGAGACAAAGTCAAAGTAGAAAATCCCGCATCACTGGATGGTATTGAGATAGAGCTTTGATGCAGTCGTATGCCATAGGTCCGTATATCATCATGGCAGAGGAGGGTAGTGGTACTATATACAGCTTTTTAAAAGATGCACTCTCCTCTGCCATTGATGACTTTATGATATTTGGAAGTGGCGTGCTGTCCCATCTGTATCATGGGGAGGAACTTGTTCCATTTTCTATTGCCGTGTCTGTTGGTGATATGGTGATACCGGTTGTTGCGGGAGACCCAGATGTTGCATGGATAAAGCCCATTGTTATATCTCCCAGTCGTGATGTGGCCCGCAGACTTCAGAGAAGAACAGGTGTTCCCCATGCATACCTTGAAGATGTTCCCGGTAAACTTTTGGCTGCCGTAGAGGATATAACTCATGAATTTGTCTATGGTGTTTCAGAGAATGAGACCATAGAAAACCTTGTCACCAAGCCCTATGTGTTTGCACTGGTAGGTAATCTTAAAAAACTGATGAGTGTGTTTCACCTACCACCTGATAGGAGGGCATATGAGATATATGCCGAGAGATATCTTCCTATAGACTTCTTCTACTCCATGCCTCCGGGGTGGATCTCATGCTGAAATATGTATACGGCATAGCCACAGGTAGAGCTCATAAGGTAAGGGGAGGTTGTGGGGCAGATAGTGCCCTTGCCATACTTGTAAGTGATACCCTCTACTTTGCCCTATCTGATGGTGCAGGCTCATCTAAATTGTCCCACAGGGTATCTGATACGCTAGTATACGAGGCTATAAGACTCATGATGTCGGGTATGGTCCCCCATGATATACCAGAGGTGCTTAGTGTACTTGTCAAAGAGGTTTTTAGTGGCATAGACAGGAGGCATCTTTACGCTACGCTGGTGGTTGGCACCTATACAGGAGAAACCTTAACATACGCATCTGTTGGAGATAGTGCCGTGCTGTATCGCACAGGTGGAAAATGGTATTCTTCAGAGATTGTCAAGGGTGAATTTGCCAATGAAACGGTGTTTTTACTATCTGAAGGCTGGAAGGATATGTTAAAGGTAGGACAGGTAAGTGGTGTAGATGGGTTGGTGGTATCCAGTGATGGGCTCGGTGGCATTTACTTTTACTATAAAATGAAAGAAGAGGGCTGGTATATAGAGCCTCATGAAGCATATCTTAATAAACTGCTTCATGCTGTGAAGACAGATACTTTAACATACGACAATATTGCAGAGCTACTTTCTAATGATAGGCTTATGGATATCAATGATGATGACAAGTCGGTGGTGATAGCCTGTGCTGGTGTTTAAGAAAGACGGCACTTCCCTCATGCTAAAGGACCGCATAGGTGGTGGTGGAGAGGGTAGTATCTACATCACCGACGAAGGATGTGCCAAGATATACCATAAGCCTTCTATTGCCAGTGAGAATTTGCCTAAGGTTGTGAAACTTCAGAGCATATATTGGCAGTATGCCCCCAAAGATGATTATAAAGAGCTCTTTGACCATGTTCTTGTACCCCACCATATGCTGTTTGATAGGTTGGGACGGTTTGTGGGATTTCTTATGCCATGTCTTCCCCGTGATGATAACATGGTGCTTATTAGTTATCTTGACTATCGCCAGATGAAGACGACTATGTTTCCATGGGACATGAAAACGCGGTCTCAGATTGTTTTCTCTATAGTTGGTTATGTTAGAGATTTAAGAGATATAGATATATTGCCCATAGACCTCAACGACCAGAATATCTTTCTGCATATAAATGGTAGAAGGGTAGATGTATTTTTTATAGATACCGATTCATACCAGGTGGAGAGGATACCGGCCCGTGTCATAGCAGGTGATATTGCCCCTCCGGAATTTTTTGGTGGTATGCGCCTTGCCAATGAGAAAAGCATGGTATATGTGTTGGCTGTTATCATTCACCGCATTATCATGGATGGTTTTTCTCCGTTTCAGTTTATACGCCACAAGGATATATCTCCCTTTGAGGTAAAAAGAAAGGGCTATTCCCCACTGAGATATAGTGAACTGCGTCCCCCTAAGGGGTATCCACCTATAAAGAGACTGGGTGTGTTGAAAGATATCCTCGCCCATGCCATAGACCCCGATGTTTCTAAGCGTCCCACACTTGATACATTATATGCATATGTGGATAAGTGGAAAAATACTGTGGAAAACCTGTGATTTGTAGGAGTATCCCCTTGCTATAGGCATTTAAGATATGTAGGCTACAGAAAAACGCTTTATAGCGGACAAATTTTATCCACAACTCCTGTGGATAAGTGTGGATAACTATAAATAGTTCGTTATTTTCGTGTGGAAAACTTCATGTGTGAATATGTGGATATCTATTTATATATGTCCCTTATGTATGTATAAATATGCAAACTGTAGGGAGTATAATGTAAGTGGATAGATGCTCAGGAGGTGTCATCGTTGAAAAAGATTATTTGGAGCAAAGACCTGGAAACGGGTTTTGCCGTGATGGATATGCAACACAAAGAGCTTGTGGGTAAGATTAACAAGCTTATAGATGTCCTTCAAGGTGTAGACGATGAATTTTCAATGGACGAGCTGTTTGTGTTTCTTGAGGAGTATGTAGATGTGCACTTTCGCACAGAAGAGATGTATATGGACCAGACAAATTACCCCGAGACAGAGGAACATAAGAAACTTCACAAGTGGTTTGAAGAGAAGGTTAAAGAGATGCATGCCAAGTATCTTAAGGAGGGTAAAAGTGCCTCCCTTATTGAGGATGTAGAAAGGTTTCTCATAGATTGGCTGTCAGAACACATTATGGGTACAGATAAGAAGCTTGCCCAGTTTCTTTTAGAAAAGTTGAAAGAGTATCAATAGATAGTAGCTATGAAAATCCTCAAAGGGAGGTGCTAATATGTTTGATTTCAAATTCAGAAAGTTTATTACTCCAACGGTAGTAGGTGTCGTTTATGTCGTTGAACTTATTGGGGTAACCATTGGTCTCATTTATCTTATTGTAGAAGGCTTTCGTAAGGATACTACCACAGGCCTTTTATACCTTGCCGGTAGTATTGTCGGTTGGTTTTTAGCGGCTGTCCTGCTCCGTGTTATTAATGAAGGTCTTGTTGCCCTTACCCGCATAGCCGAGAATACAACCGAGCTTGTAGACCTTATGAAGAGAAATTCTGGACCGCCTACACTGGGCTAAGGTGATGCCATTTGAGCCTATACAGGCTTGATGACAAGACACTGGGTAGATTACTTTCAGAGAGCCCTGAGGAAATTCTCAGGGCCTCTTCATATGAGATAGACGATGCCCTTCTACGGTTAAGTAGCGAGGACTTTGAGGCCTTTATTAAAAAAGCCTCTCGTGAGGTGTTTCGCTATCTGGCTATGTCTGTATCTTCTGAGGGGGCTCTTGTTCTGTTTTTTCGTCTACCCGAAGATGAAGTTGGTCGCTTTATAACATCGCTGAGACCCAAGGCCCTATCTCGCTTTATATCTTTGCTTATAGATAGTGTGTCCCCCGATATTGTCATACGCCGTTTGGATGAAAACACACTACAGATTGTCCTTGATAGCCTTGAGGAGAATATCCTTTCGGCATTTATACTCGGTTTGTCTATGCACTCTCTGAGGAGGGTACTTCCCCACGGCGGGGTGCTTCTTCAGGTTTCCCCTGAGGCACGAAAATATATCTTGTCTGCTTACCGCATGGGTGATATGCAGCGCTGGGGAGTCTATCTTACCCAGAGTATCCTTAGCGATATTGATAAAGATTCTTGGGCCATTCTTGCCCCCCGTTTGTCGGGCAAAGACTGGAACACACTCTTTACTGCACTTGATGAGGAAAAAATCATTAGGCTACTGAAAATGCTTGACAGACGGACATTGAAGAGACTTATTAGGCGAATAGATAAAGAGTTATTCATGTCTTTTCTATTATCGGCTTCAGATAAACTTGCCGATATCATGGATATTACCCTCATAGATGAAATTGTATCTGGTTCAGCCCTTGATGTGTCTATGACACTGCATCTATATAAAACCGATAAGAAGAGAGCTGTATCTATTCTTAAGAGGATACCACCTTCGTTGATGGCCTCTTACATAAAAGAAGCACGATTAAACGATGTAAAAATGCTTGCAGATGTGCTGAAGAGAGAGGGTATGCTTGAGGATGTGCTATTTGCACTGCCGGCTGAGGCTTCTTTCCGTTTGTATAAAGTATCTGGTGAAAAAGAAGTGTATCCTTCTTTGCTTCTTTTACATTTGACCCACGGTCTTTCTATATGGGAGTATGTACCTATATCGTTTATATGTAAATTTTTGTCCACCCTTGATGTGGAGCATCTGTCAATGATTCCACCGTCTGAGGTCATATCACGGTGCATTGTAAAGAGTGGTGCCTACAAGATGCTTCCTAATGATGTGTTGTGGCGTCATATACTGATGTTACCGCCTTCTGACGAAATATTGAAACACCTTGATGTAGCATGGACCGATGCTCCAGCAGAAGTGTTTAAAAAGCATAGGGCACTTCTATCTAAGATGCTGATGGGTATCCCCGATGGTCTTTTACTGGTTATGTTTGAAGATGATGTTCCCGAAGATGCAGATGAAGAGCTTGTCAGAAGATGGTCATATCTGCCCGATGTACCACTTGAAAGGGTTTTATCTGTGCTTGCTCAAAGGAAGATGTGGTCCGATATGTACAAGATTATGAAGACAAGGGGAATACTTCCTTCATATCTTATACCAGAGGTTTTTGGTGTGGCAGATGCTGACTTTATTGATGATGTGCTTATGATGGGCTACGGAGATAAATTGTTTGGTCTGAATGCGTGGGATCGCCTTTCTACCCAGCAAAAGGCTATGGTCCTTGTGTCTGCAGAACCTGAAAAGCGAAGACAGATATTGGAGTATATAGATGAGTCCCAGCTGTGGGATATTATTATGGGGATAGATGATATGGATATATTACGGGCGATATCTGCTGACATGGAAATTTCTGCAGACTCACTTGTAAGAAGGTTAAAGGAACTTACCCCTTCATCTGCAGGTATACTTGCCGATAGGGTAGATGATATATCTCTCTTATTTAAGATGTGGCCCGAAGGGGTTTACTATAGCAAGCGTATGCAGGATGAAGCCCATAAATATATTGATATGCTGCCTGATAAGGAGAAAGCCTTTCTCATATGTTCGGGACAGGTTTCTTTTTCTGATAAATATGCCTCTGCCGTTGATTACATGTCAGAGGCGTGTATTGAAGAGTTAAGGGAAGTGTGGCCCTACTTGGAGCCGCAACGGCTGTATAGGCTACTGATATCTCATGATGTGCATGACAAAGAATTATGGCTAAAGGTATATCGTGAAAAAATGGATATATCCCCAGCCCCACTGTCGGTGAGAGTTCAGATATGGAGGGAAACGGGGGATTGTTCACTATTCTCTGATAACGAATTAATGTCTCTTGTAGAAGAATATGAGGATGTTGCCAGATGCCTTTCTGTGCAGATGTGGCAGGCTCTCACCACGGCAGAGAAGAATATACCTTGTCAGTATGTTCCCGAAGAGGTGTTAACTGTTATTGATGAAAAGTCTATGCTCTTTCTTATAAAGAAGTGTCCTGACATTGCCAAGCGTATAGTAGATATATGGCCAAGGGAGAGGGCATTACATTTTCTTGTCCGCTATGCACCAGAAGTGTTTTTATCTGTGGTTAAAGAAAAGGAAGTGGAGGATTATGTGCCATATATGGACACCAACATACTTAAGAGGGCTATAACACTGTTTCCCCATACCCTGTGGCGATATATTTGCCAAATAGAAGACGATGTATCCATAGCCATTCCCGGTGACATAATAGACGATGAGAATATCCTTCAATGTATTGTTAACCGTGGAATTACAATAACTTCTCCAATTAACATACCGGTGAAGCCAGAAACCATGAAAATGTTATGGAAAAGTGAGCTTGTATCCGAAAATGCAGTGAAAAGGAGTCTCCAAGTTTATGGTGATATGTATGTAGATAGAGGGTATATACCTGACACAAAATGTATAAGTGCTTTACAGATTACCCCAAGTCCAGAACGTATACAGTGGCTGGTAGATAGTGGTTTCTGGGAATATGTGCCAGAAGATAAAAGGTTGGAATGGTTGTTTGCCTTAGATGCCATACCTGTGAAAAAAGGTATGCTGACAGAACATATGGCGAGGATATTACTTAAAGCAGGAAAGATTTCTCCATTGGATATTGTAAAAATAGGTTTTTCTCATTTGCTGGAGGATAACATATTGTCCTGTCAAGATGCTATAGCCTTGTATAGACAGGGCTATATATCTATTGAAGAGGCATATAGGTTATCAGGTGATGTGTCTTGTTTTTCTCCATCTGAGATAGATGAACTTCTTAAAGTTGCAGATGTAGATATACTCGTTCCA
>JAMORD010000099.1 GCA_027063755.1 bacterium
CTACCTTAGATACACCTTTATCATCAGATGCACTGATCTCCACATCAAATGTCTTGTCTACTACTGTTCCATTGGCCGGTTTTACAAAGCTTACACTCGGCGGATTGTCTGTTTCTTCTCCACCGCCACCACCGGATGTAGCTCCGCCGGAGAAAACAACAACAGAGAAAGGCTGTGGTCCATCAGGCACATTGTAGCCTTTTACCTTAATGGTATAGGTCCCCTGTTGTGGTGAAGAAATATATACAACCTCCACATTATTCTTCCTATCAGGAGAAGAATAAATCATGTGATTACCATAGTAAGAAGATCCTGATGGAGTTGTCACTGTAAGGTCAAGGTCATTGACAAGATATGCAGAAGCCTGCGGAGAACCAGGATAATCTCTCCATACAAGAACAACCTTTACAGGTTTAGAAGTATCACTGACATTAAATGTATATGTCCAGCTATCACCGGTACTGAGAGCTCTCGTTTGAGATTCATCAAGAAGAATAAGACTACCATTCATAATATTATCCATATTGACTTCGCCCCAACCATAATCTGCAGAGACAACAGCATTACCCAGAGGTCTAGCAGTAGCGATAAGAAGGGCTTTAACAAGAGAAGAAGACGGATTATTATAACCTTTAGCCTGCTGAAGCCACTGTCTAACAACAGCAGTGAAACCGGCGGTGATTGGAGTAGCCATGGATGTACCACCCATATATGCGTAATACTGATTGTAATTACCCCAGAAGTGATCATCAGGGGCAAGCGAAGAACGGGTAGACAAAATCCAAGTACCAGGCGCTACTACATCAGGTTTTATACGACCATCAGATGTCCAACCACGAGAAGAGAACAAGGCCATATCGTTGACACTGTCAGCATAAGAACCTTTATCTGGTCTATAGTTTTCGGCAGCACCAACAGTAATACAATTTTTTGCAGTAGATGGTGGAGTGACGGTATTATATTCCACCTGACCATCTCTGTCATAATCACCGTCATTGCCTGCGGCAAAGAGAATCGTCATATCTGGGTGATTCCACATAAACTCATCTACCTGAGAAGACTGGGTATCATATTTATTCTGACAATACTGATATGGACATCCCCAAGAATTTGTGTGAATACGAGCACCATCGTTATATGCTACCTGAAATGCGTCATTGAGATCATTGGGAAGTCCACCGAGTCCGTCATTAGAATCAAGCACAGACTGGAATATAATCTTGGCACCATAGGCCATACCCTTAATCTGGCCATCAGATGCTGCACCTGTTCCAACAACAGAACCCGCAACATGGGTACCATGTCCATTGGGATCAGACCAGTCATTTGTTCTACCATATGCATAGGCTTTAATAAGCCTATCTTTGAGATCGGGATGAAGTGTAGATGCATTACCGGTATCAAGACCGGTATCCATAATACCAACTATCTGATTTTCTCCGTGGTATCCATAATCCGTCCATGCCACAGGATTAACCTTTATAATCTTTGCTGCTTCATCGTTGAATATAACATTCTGGGGTTTCATATCAATCCAATATACTGGTTCCCCATACACCTGTTCTATCATATCTATCATTTCTTCTATCATGTCATCAAAGTCGGAAATTCCCATAGATGCAAGAAGCTGCTGGATCTCAAGAAGATCACCAATAGGACCATATGCAACAACCCTATCATAATCTCCAGACTTAATAGCCTGCATGGCCTCGGGAGATATACGATACTTAGCACGATACTCATACACATTGCTAACAAAATTCATTTGCAAAGCTTTCTGCATCTGCTCCTTTGTGCCCTTCACAACAAATGCAAAGTCGGGAATATAATCACCAATCTCAATACCAAGGTTCTCAATAGCCTGTTTATACTCGGGCTTTACAGGACCACTAAACTGAAGAATGTAAAGACGAGATCCAGTTGTTCCGTAAGTACTTGCGGCAGATAGTTTCGGGGGCATTCCTGTTCTTAGTCTTAAAGTCGGCCCGGATTGTGTTGCCTGCTCGGCCCTAACCATAGGGGGAACGAAACTTATGCCCATGACGAGCATAGATAGGGAAATGATAACAACCAAAAACTTCTTCAATGTGCTCAACATAACACACCTCCTAACAATATGCTTGCATATCTAAATATTACAACTGCAACAATATACAAAGCAATTTACACAAACATATTTTGCATATTGCAACCTACAAACTGCATTTAAATATTAAATTTTTCCATTTACATGCAACATATATTGCATATGCAAATTACATTCATTCCGAAAGTATAGATATAATGCGAAAACAATCATTTGTATAAAACCTATATGCATTACCAAAATGAAAACATGATATACTCGTGTAGGAGGTGAAAACATGCTAAAGAGTGTTGGCTTTATCGTTGATGGTAATAGAAGATGGGCAAAAAAGAGAGGACTTCCCAAAATGGAGGGACATAGACAAGGATTTAATAGGGTATTGGATGTTATTGATTTTTTCCTGGAGAAAAGTCCTGAAAAAGTTGAAACCATTGTATTTTATCTATTCTCCACGGAAAACTGGAAACGGGAAGAATATGAGGTCAACTACCTCATGAACCTTGCATATGAAATGGCCAGAAAGAAAATGTCCACCTACATCTCTAAAGGTGTCAGGTTTGTACATATGGGGAGGAGAAACCCACTTCCACAGAAAGTACTTGATGTATTAGATGAGCTGGTGGAAAAGAGTAAACATAACACAAGGCTAACCGTCGGTTTAGCCATCAACTATGGAGGAAGACAGGAAATTCTTGATGCTGTTAATAAAATTGTAGACAAAGTAAGAAGTGGAGAAATACCAGATGATGTACCCATTAACATGGAGCTTATTGAACATTTCTTATATAATCCCGGGTTTGCCGATGTAGACCTCATTGTAAGGACCAGCGGAGAGATGCGTATTTCTAATTTCTTGCTATGGCAAAGTGCTTATGCAGAGTTTATATTCTTGCCCAACTACTGGCCCGACATCAATGATAATATACTCATACAAGTTATAGAGGAATTTAACCGCCGTCAGAGACGCTTTGGCAAGTAAAATATAATGGAATATATGTGCAGGAGGTAAAACTGTGGCTATCGTATCGGTTGCAAACCAAAAAGGTGGTGTAGGGAAAACAACCTTAACGGTAAATTTGTCTGCAGCATTGACAAGTAGAGGTAAAAAGGTTCTTGTTGTAGATACAGACCCTCAGGGAAATGCAACAACATCCCTTATTGGACTGGAAGACCTTGATACAACGCTACTTGAAGTCGTTATGGACGATGCCGATGTAGATAGCGCTATTATCTCCGTAGAAAAGTCTTTTGGCACTATACATTTGCTACCGGCTCCCCCTGATTTGGCTCTTGCCAACATTGAAATAGAAGGAGCTGGAACACTTTCATACATGAAAGATATTCTCCATCCGATAAAAAATTCATACGACTATATATTAATAGACACACCACCTTCTGTCAGTTCACTCATGTTATCTTCTCTCATAGCTTCTGATGGTGTTATTGTGCCTTTACAGGCAGAGTTTTTAGCACTTGAAGGTCTCTCACAAATGTGGAAGCTTATGGAAACTATCAGAAATGGTATGAATCCGTTTCTTGAACTGATAGGTGTTGTAATTAACATGTGGGATCCCCGTACAATCTTGGCAAGACAAGTGCTTGAAGAAGTCAAACGGGTGCTCGGAGACAAGGCATTTGAAACAGTGATACCACGCACCGTGCGTGTGGCAGAGGCACCATCTCACACAATGACACTTTTGGAATACGCTCCAGATTCTAAGGCTACAACGGCATTCTTACAATTGGCAGAAGAGTTTCACCGCAGATGTCGGGAAATGTTTCAGGGGGTGAATGAAGCATGAAAAAACGCAGAGGTCTTGGTCTCTCCCTTGAAAATATGATGGATGTGAAGAATACCGATGTTCGCAATATACCTCTTGACGATATTGAACCTTCACCATATCAGCCCAGACAAATATTCTCTGAAGAAGAAATCAACACATTGGCCCAATCTATACAAAAACATGGCCTTTTACAACCTATTGTTGTCAGGCGTAAAGGTGATAAATTTGAGATTATTGCCGGTGAAAGACGCTACAGAGCCTTACAGAAACTGGGAAAGAAAATAGCCCCTGTTATTGTTGTCAATGTATCCGATAAGGAAGCTATGGCTCTGGCTATTATTGAAAATATAGAGCGCAAAGACCTAACATTGTGGGAAGTGGCATCATCCATTAAAAAACTCAAAGATGACATGGGGCTAACACTTGAAGAAATTGCCACTATGTTGGGAAAAAGTAAATCACATATATCCAATATACTGAGAATGTTTCAACTTTCAGACAATGTTTTGCAGCTTGTAAAAAAATATCCAAATAAGCTTACACTAAGCCATATAAAACTTCTCTTAGAAATTAAACAACCTCAATGGCAAATCACACTGGCAGAAAAAGTTGTATCTGAAGGTCTCTCTACAAGACAACTGGAAGAAGAGGTTAACACCATTAAATATATCCAAGATGGTAAATTACCCGAAACACAAGATAAAGAGAACAAAACGGCGAAGAAAGATGAAACTGTAGACAGGTTGAGAAAACTTGCCAAGAAATACATTCCCATGAAATCCACTGTCAGAAGGGTAAAAAATGGATATAAGCTCATTATCAGCGTAGACGATGAAGAGACAGCAGAAAAACTCATTGACTATCTCAAAAACTGGACAAAGTAATGAGCTTATAGACAAAGCCCTGTCTGTTATTAGACAATATACAGATGGAAAACAGGCCGTTGTTGCGTTTTCTGGTGGAATGGATAGTACCCTTGCCCTACTCCTGGCAAAAGAGGTTATTCCAAACATCACAGCAGTGCATATAGACTGGGGCGATTTCACATATCCCACCATAAGAAAAAAAGTTAAATCAATAGTCAAACATTTTCACATACCCCTTCATGTCATATATGGCGACGAAGCCCTAAAACAGTTAGCTCACAGGGGCATATCATGTAATACTTGCACCCGTCATATAAAGTTAGGCACTATTAAACAATACTACCCCAATACCGTTATCATCACCGGTGCCAATCAAAGTGATTCATGGGGAAAGGGGGGCACATACTTCAACCCTCCATTCCTTGCCCCCTTAAAAGACTTCACCAAAGATGAAGAAATGAAAATACTAAAAAATATTTATGGTATTACAGATTTTCATATAGGCATACATCCCGAAAGAGAAGGATGTATGCTTAGACACCTATGGATGCCAGATCGGGATGGCACTAAGACATTACTAACAGCCACCGTTAACCAAAAACTACTTGACTTTTTGGATAGCCATGGTATATCCCACTATCTTGCCAATGTTAAGGTTATAGGAAACAAAAGGGAAACCAAGCTTATCGTCAATGTTCTTCCCACTTTACCCCAAGAAACCAAAGAAAAGATAGACCATCTATTATCTCCATATGGACCAGTGTTATGGGGAGATACACTGTCATCACTAACCGCCGTTATCAACCCATCTCTTGACAATCAAAGAGGTAAAGAGTCTCTTAGGGCTATTATATTGGGAGAGCTGGCATCACACGATGCTGATATAACATTCATACGCTCCAAATCTGACTTTATAAGGCTCTTTCAGGTGGTAGATGCATTATGATAGGCATAGACATAGGCAATACCTTCACGAAAATATACGATTTATCACTAAATCCACCCGAGCTAATACACACCATACCAACGGGCCAAACCCTACAGCTAAGCAGCTGCGACATCATCATAGCCAGTGTCAATAACATGGCTCTAAATAAGTGGCTAACACACTACCCCAATGCCACCGTTATCACCCGCGATATGCCGTGGTCTTTTCACATAGCCCCTGATGTCAATCTCTTTACTGTAGGTATAGACAGACTCCTTGCCATTAATGGCCTATCTATTTCATCGGCCCTCGTTGTTATGCTCGGCACAGCTACAGTGCTTAATGTCGTTATACAAAACACCTTTCTCGGAGGTGCCATAGCTCCCGGTGTAGATGCCATGTATGATGGTCTCATATCCAAAGCCCCAGGCCTTAAAAACTTTTGTCCCACACAAGGCTCCCACATAGGTAAGACATCAGAAGAGGCCATATATAGCGGCATATATTATACGCAGGCATTATGGATAGACAGATATAACACCATAGTTGGAAATCTGCCCATTGTATACACCGGAGGAGCTTACAACAAACTAAAAGATATACTTCCCTGTGGAACATACATTCCCCACTTAATAGCCATCGGTATGCAGAAACTATATAGCCATCTGTAAGTTCCGATTATACATATGACTACACAGTGGAGGTGAGAGCATGAAAAGGGTAACTTGGCTTGTTATACTTGTGCTACTGTTGTCTACATTTTACATATCTCCATATACCCGTGCCGAAGACACACCACCATTTTCTCTATCAATAACAACAACAGACAATGTTATAGCCATAGGTGATACAACAACAATGAAAATAACCCTAAAAAACGAAAAAGACAGCACCACAGGTAATGTAAAAATATACTTTGCCACAGACATTTCTGCCATAGAGGTTATAAAGACAGACAGCACTTGGGGGGCATTTGATGTTGGCTCCTATATCTGGTATGTAGGGAATCTTGATAAAGGGCAATCTGTCATGCTCACCCTTACCATTAAGGGAAAGCAGATAGGAGCCCACGGTATTACGCTGAAACTCTATGAAAATGACAAATATGTTATGGAGAAAAATGTCTATATCGGCGTTGAGGAAGAGCCTGACATAGATGTTACCGTCGTGCCTAAAAAAAGCATTAGCTTTGCACTGGGAGAAACTCCATATGTGGAACTAGCCGTTTTAAATCGTGGA
>JAMORD010000100.1 GCA_027063755.1 bacterium
TATTATACAAGATATATGCTTATTTATGCAACTATGATGTGCTATTGCTATTGGTAATAGATTTCTATGCGATTCTTACCGTTATTTTTTGCAAGGTACATGGCCTTGTCGGCATTTTCTATAGCCCTTTCAAGGGGTATATCAGGTGAGGAGACTGTATATATGCCTATGGAGAGGGTTATCATATAGTGGGTAAGCATCAGATGATTTTTTATTTTTTCTTTTATTCTTTGGGCTACTTTAAGGGCTGACTGAGTATTTGAATATGGTAGTATGATGAGAAACTCATCGCCACCATATCGTATAGCCCTATCTGATATACGTATTTCTTCCATGATAATAGATGCCACTGTTTTTAAGACTTTATCGCCCTCTGCATGACCGTATATGTCATTGACATACTTGAAGTTGTCAATGTCCATGAAGATAATAGATATGCTATGACCATCTTTTAGTGTTCTATTCCACATGCGAGGGGCGTCTTCAGTAAGAAACCATCGTGAGTGTATACCTGTTAGGCTGTCAAATTTGGCTTTTTCTACAATAGTGAGTCCGTCAAGCATGTCTACTATGATAGATGCAAATCGTCTAATGGTTTTTACTGTTATAAGGTCAAAGATGCCGTCTGCATATCTATGCTCTGCATAAATAAGCAGTTTTCTGTCTCCTATTTTATAGGTTACTGTCACTGTGGAGGGTTTCTCCGTTATAACATAGTCGTCTATATCGGGTATGTTTAGTTCTTCAATATCACCTATTAGTGAATAGGTGGCCTCAATATGGGTATCATTGCTTTCATATCTACCGTAGGCTACAAGATACGGTATATGTAGTCCTCTCAAGAGGTGTTTCATGACATCTTCTTTGTTGCTGCTACCTATGGCCGATATGGTTACCTCAAGCAGGCGATTTTGCTCCCTAAATCTCCTAACAAGCGTTGATATGTAGGGATTATCCGGTTGTAGCAGTAAACCACCAGTTTCTTCTAATATATCTTGGGGGGCTATGCCTTCTATCTCGTCGTATAAAAATCTTGCGGTTAAGGCATGTTCTATGCTATCTGATGCATCTATATCTTTCAGCAGTCTGTATAGGTAGGTATGTGTAATGGCTCGCTTTAGTATGTTGTCGCTTTGTGTATATTTCCTGACCATTGACCGAAGTGTTGCAATGGCATCATACTGTTTGTCTTTGATGTATTTTCCCGATATATATACCAGTAGAGGATGCTTAATGGTATTCAGCGATGGCAGATCTATTTTTCCCTTTGCTATCTCTAATGCTATTTTCATTGTTTCCCACTGTGGCGTGAAGTAAGGTACTACACCATAACTTTGCCACTGTCTGAGAATATCTTCCAGTGAGTTCCATTTTTCCTGATTGGTGGCCTCCATGGCCAGAAGCCTAAAGTATATGTTCTTGGCTATAACATGTTTGGTTTTGGGGATTAAACTCCGTATAGTATCAAGGTATAGGTGAAAGTCTTCTTCTCTTCCATACAACAAGGCCGATTCGGCCATAGCACCGTATAGGTATATGGCTTCTTTAGGTCTAAACACAGATTTTAGCCCTGATGTGATAGATGTAAAGGTATGTTTTACTGTGCTATATGGTATGCCGGCATATGGGGTTGTAATGAGCCAGTGTCCGAATGAGCTGCTACTGTGCATAATATCAAGACCTATGGCCTGCCAATACATTGTCAGTGATACACGGGGTGATACATCTTCTTTCATCATGAGTGCCGTTGCAAGACTGCGAATAAGATGTCCTTCAAAGGCTTTAAATCCCTCTTTGCCGGAGATGTCTTCTATGGTGTCTCTTATCTTCTCGGTTGCACCATCTATGTCAGGCGCTTTGCCCAGATGTCGGGATAGTATTCTTAACAGGTGTACCTTGATATGTAGAGGTATATCTTCTGGTATGGGATTCTTTTCTATGAGTTTGCGTATGTCTGTGCTATGCCTTGTAAAATGCACCATGTTGATGATGCCATATGCGGCATATACCTTATTGTGTCCTTGAGAAGTGTTATATGCTTTCCATAGGGATTCCCACAGAGTAGGGTGTATGTCAATATTTGTGCCTTCCATAATGACGCTAAGCATGAGTAGTAGAAGTGGGTCCTTTATACCCAATGTGTGAAATTGATTAAGCAATGTCTTTCCGTATGTACCCAGGAGTCTTGTGTATCCCAAAGCCAATATGGCGTATTTCAAAATGTCTTTATCTGAAAATATTTCTTCCGTTGTAAGTGTGCTTTCTATAAGGTGATACGCCGTGAGAAAATAGTTATCTTCTTCTATATAGCGGTGTAGAACTTTCTTGATGTACGGTATTTTTTCTTTCTTTAACGCTGTTGCGGCTATGAGGCCGCCGAGGAAACAAGGTTTGTCAAGTACAGAGAGGGCTTGTTTGGCATGTTGTGGTGTGGCAGATACGATGAGTGTATAAATTTTATCTATGTCCCTAGGAATAAGGTATGGACTATCGGTATCTATAAAAAGGTGTTTGTAATGTCCGACAGCGCTGGCATGTTTTTTGCTGAGGGCAAAGTTTTCTATGGCAAGTAGTGAAAGTATGTAATCGGTATCTGATGCCTTGATAAAAGTTTTTTTCTTGGGAATACGCAGGTATATATCTATATCTTTTTCTGTATTCAGTTTGGGGACGGTTCTCAAGAATTTTTCCACGGGAAAGTATATGCCTGGTAGATATCTGTCTATATACCATTTGTATATTCCTGTCTTTATTGAGATATATTCCATAGCCTGAAGGACAAGGGTACATGGTATACGTCCAAATGGCCTATCTCTTGTGCTGCTTTGCATTTCTTTAAGTACATATAAGTTCATGTGTGGTAGTTTGACATCGTGTTCTTTTACATAGAGCAATATTCTTTGTGCGATATTTTGCATAGGATAAGCAGATTGTGGAGTGGAGAGAGATATGTGCAATATATGCTCATCTTTAATGTCATGCTTAGTTTTTATAAGGTGGAAATGGGCCATTGGGGTTCACTCCCCTTGTGTTTGATTTATATAGAAAATGTAGGGGCCTTGGGTGGTTCCTTGCCTCTTAATACATTGTGGTAGTAGTCGTAAGTTAGTGGTTTGCCATCTTTTATAATGTTGGCGTCTACTACCTTGCCTATAAACAATATGTGCATGCCCAGATCCATTTCTTGGGCTACATTGGCCTCAATGTATGCTATAGAGTGGTCTGTTACGATAGGGGCACCTGTTTTGCCTATTTTCCACGATATGGTATTGTCAAATTTGTTAAAATCTCTACCACTTCTGAAGCCAAATCTGCCTATAAATATCATGTCAGCTGTCTGGTCAAGCACAGATATGCTAAACACCTTTGATGTGTGAACATACTCGCATGTAAGGTTGTCTTTATGTAAGGCTATAACTACCTGCACAGGCTCCGATGTAACCTGAAATGCCACATTGGCAATCTGACCGTTGGGCTTTCCATCTTTGATGGAAGACACGATGTAGAGCCCATATGTCATCTTATGAAGAGCATGTTTATTCATGGATATCACCCCTCTACCTGTATTGTATCAGAGAAGATAGCTTATGGCATAAATATGATATTTGATACTATAAATATAGGCGAGATGTGGAGGTGATGTTGATGTTATGGCTCGTGTTTGCCATTGTGTTTGCTTTTAGCGTTTATGCTGCTTTTTCAGCTGGAGTGTGGTTTGGTATTGTAGATGTTTTGCTATTTGCCATATTGGGTGTTGTACTTTATAAGTATGCAAATGGGACATATGTTGAAGAGGTTGCGGTAGACAGGCAAGACAATCTGCTGACAAAGGACATGGTGAAGATGACAACACGGCTTGTTGAAGAGAACGAAAAGCTTAGTGTAGATGCCGATGCCCTAAAGGAGAGCACCGAGAAGTTGAGGGTGGCAGAGAGGTATTTGGAAGAGAGTGTTTCCGAGATACAGAGGGCTACAGATCTCTTATCTGAACGCATGGATGTACTGAAAAATTATTCTGATGAGGCCCTTTCTGCAGCCGAGAGTGCAAGCAGTGCCGGTGAGATGTTAAGAAGATTGTCAGAAGAGGGAGAAGAGGCACTAAAGAGAATGGAAAGCAGTTTGGAACGAATAGAGCTTGTTGATAAGCAGAGCAAGAGTATGGTGCAGAAGCTTGAAGAGAAGAGTAAGGGTATTACAGAACTTGTGAATATTATAGAAAAGATAGCTGCCCAGACTAATCTCTTGGCCCTCAATGCCGCTATAGAGGCTGCCCGTGCTGGTGAGGCAGGGCGGGGGTTTGCCGTTGTTGCCTCTGAGATACGCAAGCTGGCAGAAGAGACAAAGAACACGGCTGAGCAGATTAGAGCAGTTATTGATGAGATGACACAGGCTGTTGCAGAGGTTATGTCAACAAGCGATAATCTATCGGAAGAGATGAGGGATATTGCCACTATTACAGGCGATGTAACATCTAAATTTACTTCTATTATTGGCGGTGTGGGTGATGTACAAAATAGCATAGAAAACATGGTGAAGCTTTCCAGTAGCACGAGAGATGTGGCGTCATCTATTGGTGAGGCAACAGCACTTGTTGTTTCTGCTATGGAGAAATTGCAGACGGAAACCCATGTGCTTGCCGATGTAACACAAAATATAGAGAAGGCCACAGCCGATGTTATGCATAGTGCATCTATTACATCTGATATCGTCAGTGAAACGGCAGAGAGGGTATTTGGAGCTTATGAAGGTGCTATTAGGTCCAAGATAGAGCCATTTGTAGATAAGGCTATGGCTATTGTCTCTTCTTATTATGAGAAAGAAAAGACAGGGCAGATGACAAGACAGGAGGCTCAAGAACGGGCCAAGGAAGAGTTGAGGAACATGCGAAAGGGAAGTCTCTATATATTTGTCAATGATGGTAACTATGTATCGGTTGTCAATGCCAACAGAGACCTTGAGGGACAAAACCTTGAGCATGTCAAAGATCCTCACGGTGTTGCACTTGTTAAAGAGATGGTAGACGGATCAAAACTGGCTGGTGAAAAAGGTAAGACACTGATATATGTGTGGCCCAAGCCAGGTACGGGCAAGAGTTCCCCTAAGATGTCTATTGCCAAGTGGTTTGCACCATGGCAGTGGTCGGTGGGAACGGGTATTTATATAGATGAAGCATTTGATAATAAATAGTTGTGATATTATTTAGTATAAAAGTACATTATTGGGGGAGGGGGAATATATGTTGCGTAGGTTATCTATATGGGTAGCGCTGGTGTTAAGCATATCATTGATACTTATGGGCTGTGGTGCTACACAGCCGTCTACAGGAACAGGGGATACATCTACCCAGACAGGTGGTGCCACACAGACACCAGAGGCACACGGCACAGATATAGAGATTACATCTTATGTCATAGCCGATGGTGGCACATATTTTTATCTAAAGCCTGTCAAGGTGAAGGTGCACTTTGACTCTACACCAACCCTTGAAGATAAGATTAAAGTGGCATTGTCTTTACTTGCATCACCCACACTTGCCACTGCTACCACACAGGTGCCACTGCCTGAAGGAACGAAGGTATTGGGGGTAGAGGTGACAGGTTCTGTGGCCACGGTGAATTTCTCTAAAGATATTATGAAAAACCCCGGTGTTGGTGCAGAGGGCGAAGCCCTGGCCCTGTGTAGCATACCCCTTACGGCAGAGCAGTTTGGTATAGAAAAGGTCTATGTGCTTATTGAGGGACAGAAACCATCTGAGTCCAATGGATACATAGACTTTTGGGGCCACATAGGGTTTTATGAACAGCCCCTTACAGCTCAAGGTTGTAAAGACACACCATAGCTAAACATTGAGTCCATAGATGTCTCTGTAGAAGGCATCTATGGACTTTCTTGCATGTATGTAAAAGAAGTTGTCTGGTATATCAATATCGTCTATCAGTGAGAACTTCATAAACATACATCTAAGACAATCCTCCCTTGGTTGTGATATGAGCTCCTTCAAAATGGCTCGTATATGACTGGGAAGGGGAAAAGATATATGCCTTCTGAATGTCAGGTGTCCGTAGATATATAGGGCTATAAAGACCTGCTTTAGAACCTCTGGGGTTAGCTCACGGTTGCGTTTATAGTAGTCTCCAATATCCATGTCTATACGGTCTATAAGCACATCTACCCTGACATCTTGTATTTTTCTACCGAGCATATCTATACCCACCTGCGTGTGATGATTTTCTCCCCTCCTGCTCCGGTATGGTCTAACAATACGGTAGTGGCTCCAGTCTATGAGGTCTATGACATCGGCTATTGAATCGTCTCTGTCAAGGTCCTGTATCTCTTCCCTGAGGTGTTTCAGCTCCTCTATATACTCTTTGGTGTATTCAAAGTGCCGAAGATGCCTGTATATGATGCTTGATATGCCATAGAGGTTAAAGTTTACAAGGCTGTCTAGCTGTGAGGTAATATATCTTTCCCATAGGGGGTGCTTGTATACTACGGCATCGGGGTTGGTGTAGCTATAGGCAAGGAGTACGCTGTCCATGTCTCCTCTTCCTATGCCTGTGAGAAAAGACTGAAGTGTCATATATGTAATGGTGATACCGTCCTCTGTAAAATAAACTTTGCCCGGGCTGTCCATGTACATGATACTTCTTATGGTGGGGAGGAATACCCCCATAAGACGAGAGGTGTGTTTCGCACCGAGTGTAAGCTTTTCATCTACCGATGCTATGTAAAGCACATTGGGCACTATCTGCTTGCTCTTTAGTTGTATATCCATATCAGTTTCCCCCATATATCTAATATATCACCTTGATGTAGAGAAAGAAAAAAAGGGGACCTGATGGTCCCCGGAGACTACACACCACTTCCAGAAAGGGGGATATGTGTAAGGCACCTTTACA
>JAMORD010000101.1 GCA_027063755.1 bacterium
TATCATTACCTCCATCCATGCATCTAAAAAAATTGCTCACGGCATTGCTTTACCATTAGAAAATCTTAGTAATCTTGTTGAGAACCTTGATATATCCAAACAAAATGAATCAAACATCATAGACTTGTCTGACTTTAAAACCAATACCCCTTATGAAATTAAAACCCTTGCTGAAAAGATAGAAGAAATGGTGAAGAAAAACAGAGAATTTCTGAAGCAGATAGACAGGGAAAGGGCCAACACACTAAGGGCCTATGAGCATGTTAGCAAACGAGAAAAAGAACTCTACGATGCCTACTACAACTTTGCCACAACGCTAGCCCGCATAGCAGAAAAACACGATGATATTACGGGTAAACATATTCAAAGAGTGGGAGAAATATCTGGTTTTATAGCTGAAAAAATGGGGTTACCTCCGATGCTTGTTGACCAGATTAGAAAATATGCTCCACTTCACGATATAGGTAAGATCATGGTCCCCGATAAAATACTTCAGAAAAAAGGTCCTCTTACCGAAGAAGAATGGGAACTCATGAAAAAGCATACAGAATTTGGAGCCGAACTGATTGGTAACAAACAGCACTTCATGGTTGCACGCAACATTGCACTTTACCATCACGAAAAATACGATGGTAGTGGATATCCATTTGGGCTTAAGGGTAATCAGATTCCTATAGAGGCTCAAATTGTTGCTATCGCCGATGTATATGATGCCCTAAGAGATGCCAGACCATACAAACCAGCCCTTACCCATGAAGAGGCTATGAAGATTATTTTAGAAGGTGATAGACGCACTAAACCTGAACATTTTAATCCCAAAATACTGGATATATTCCGCCAGTATCACGAACAGATTAGGGATATATACGACAGTCTCAAATAAAAAAACCGATGCAGAGGCTACTCCTCTGCATCGGCAAATGTAAAGCCTAAAATAGGTATTTCATATCGTGGAAGTTCCTCTGGAGACCCCACATCTACACCAACAACAAATCTATACCCCAGTTCATCAAGCAGTGCTGGAACATATGGTGGTGGTATATTATACCTGCGGTTAACCTCCAGTATAATTCTATCTTCTGGCACCCTTTTCAGAATATCCACATAGTACTCAAGTCCCAGCAAAGTATCTCCATACTGTTTATACCACATACCCGGTCTTATCCAGTATATAAGTGGCAGTTTTTCTGTCCACTGAAGGAATAAATCTTCCATAATGTGAGGCACATCGTCATTTTTATCAAAGCACCGCTCAGATATAGCTACAATATCAAATATCTCAAGCAGCGATGGTGGAGTATCTTTTAAAACCTTTGCAGGCACCTCAACACCATAAGAAACATTTATTCCGTCTGTCTTAAGATCTTCCATAGCCTTCTTATACTCTTCCCACTTACCCGGTGGCACAAAGTCAATAAATGTTATCTCTTCTATGCCACGAGAATTAGCATACTCTATCCACTTCTCTGGGGAATATGAACCTTCACCCCAGGTTGTATGTACATTAAACAACTTAGTCATAATTACGCCTCCAGCAATTTTATAAACTTCTTCATCCACACATGGAGATCTCCCGGATGACGGGACGATACCCAGTTTTCATCAACCACAACAGGTTCATCAACATACTCTACCCCTGATGCAATAAGATCATCTCTTATTCCTGCATACGATGTACCCTTTCTTCCCTTAATAATACCGGCAGAGATAAGTACCTGAGGCCCATGGCATATTGTAGCAACAGGTTTGTCCTTTTCAAAGAAATGTTTAACAATAGATTTAACGCTATCGTAGAGCCTTACCTTCTCGGGTGCCCTTCCACCGGGAATGACAAGAGCATCATATTCTTCAGGATTGACTTCATCAAACGATATATCCGCCTTTATAACATAACCATGTTTGCCTTCCAGTCTACCCCTCTCTGGGGCTGCAATAACAACATCGTATCCATCTTCTTTCAGCCTATAGTAAGGATACTGAACCTCTATATCCTCAAAGAAAGGCCCTGTAATAATAAGCACTCTCTTCACTCCGCTTCACCTCCATCATAAAGGGTCTTCTCCCAATATGCAATCAACTCTTCTCCCCTCTGCCTATCCTCCGGCGACAAAGACTCCAGAAACGCATCTTTTACGCGGAGCACCCTCTTTACAACAGACAGCGTAGGAAACGCTATATAAGGTTTTCCAGTATTCATCGTCATAATAAGCAAGACAAGATAGACAATTACCAGCAGAACCGATACACCTGCCGTTATAACAGCAAGTGAAGTTAAAAACATCATAAATGTCATATTAGACGGTGGAAAAAGCCACAGCCACAAAAACGACAAAAGAGACAGAACACCACCGGTAGCTATAATGACCGTCAGCAGTCGTGCTCTATCTATAGCCTTTTTATCAATAAATGCCAGTAGTAGACGATAGGAATCCTTACGCTCCAAGTCCGACATTGTTCACCTTAATCTCCTTTACACCAGGAAGCACACTAACTTTCTCCTCTATCTCATGTTTTATCTCATCAAGATATGGATCTTCTTCATCAAAGGCAATATCTATAGTTACAACCCCGTCTTCTACACCAATGTACTTTACCCGTTTAGCAGAAACAATATCCACACCAAGAGGAGGATATATAACATGATACAGTTCTCCTCTAACAAGATCACTGTTAAGATCCTCCGGTTTTATACGCCCCTCTTTCATAAGATAGTGTCTAATGGCAGCTCTAAGCCCATCAACGGCAAGCACAGAGCAGTGATACTTAATAGGTGGAAGACCTCCCAATTCATCAACGGCCTTCTTCCATGTAATATTCATAGCCTCATCAATCGTCTTTCCCTTGGCAAGTTCCGTGATAATAGATGCTGTTGCAATATTGGAAGCACATCCAAAAGACTCAAACTTGATATCTTCTATTTTCTCCGTCTCCGGGTCTATCTTCAGATAAATAGCAACCTGGTCGCCACAGGCAGGACTACCAACAACAGCCTCCGCATCGGGATTCTCTATACGTCCCAGGTTCCTTGGGTGAAGAAAGTGGTCAACAACCTTCTCATTGTATTTGATTGCCATATAACATCACTCCCTACCTTTTATATATTTCTGGTGCAATCGGACTTCTTTTCCTCAGCGTGGCAACAATCTCAGGTGCCACATCAAGAAATCTCTTTACATCTTCCTCTGTGTTATACCATGAGAGTATTAGTCTAATAGAGCCATGTGCTCTTGCATAATCGTTGTAAAGGGCTAAGATAACATGGTTTGCCTGAAGGAATGGGTTAGCACATGCAGAACCAGTATCAAGAACAATACCATTCATATCAAAATACATCTGCACTGCCTCGCCCTCAATATACTTAAATGTCACGCATACATTAGATGGACTACGATGCTCTGGCCATGGTCCATTAATTTGAACTTCAGGAATACGCTCCAGTAGGCCATCAAAGAGCATTTTTTGAAGTTTTTTCCTTTTCTCATACTTTTCTTCATAATCCTCAAGCAAAATCTGTAGTGCCTTCATGCCACCACGAATAGTAGGAATATCAGGCTTGTCTTGTGTAATATCAAAATGCTTGACAGTACCCCACACCACAGGTACTACCGATACACCACTTCTAACCCACAACACGCTTGAGTTTCTTGGACCATGTATTCTATGAGCATCGGTAAATACTACATCGGCAAAATCTGCGTACTTCCATCGGGGCGTATGTCCCAGCGAACGAGTAGCATCTATAACAAATCTTACATCGTCTTTTCTCTCTTTTATAGCTCTACCAATAGCAGGAACATCTTGAACAGTACCTACCATGAAGTTGACATCGGCCATAACCACCATTGCCGTATTATCCTTGATGGCATTTTTTACATCATCAGGTGATACCAGTCCATCTTCAGATACCTTAAGATATGTTACCTCAGCCATACCGGATTTTTCCAGTTTTCTCAATATGGCAAGAACAGTAGAACCTGCCTCTATTTCGGTAGTAATAATATGCGGCTTAGTATCATGCTTTTTATAATACGCCTCTACAATACCTCTAATGGCAACATTGGCAAGCACCACTTCACTAGCACCAAACTGGACCTCTTCAGGTTTTCCTCCAAAGAATTTAGCCCATACAACCTGAGCTTCTTCTATGGCCTCTTGTGCCTCGGTCCCCGTTGATGTAAATGGTGCCGGTGACCAATACTTTTCGGTCATCCATATATTCATTTCTTTTATCACTTCAGGATCAACGAATGTACTACGACAGTGGTCAAAGTATACTCTTTTCATACTGTTCCCTCCTCAAACTTCGTTTTCATGGCTATTATACCACATAAAGTTTATGTATATAAACAATACGGGAGACACATACATGTCTCCCGTATATACTCGCCAGAAAAAAAACGCTTAACCTATCTTTTATACTTCTCATACCCCTTTAGATAAGGAACAATATCGGCATATGCCGTGTATAGATCATCATTTCCACTAGCCCATACACCATAAGTCTTTTCATCAACCCTATGAATATATACAGAACCACCTACGGCAAGTACCAGTGCGACTCCGGCTGCCATATCCCACATGCTAAGACATGGCTGGAAGTATACATCAAGAAAACCGGCTGCCACCCATGCAAGACCCAATGCAGCAGACCCAATACTTCTCAGCTTACGGGCATGAAGCACAGAATATTCCTGAAATACAAGGGCTGCCTCTTTGGCATTTTCAGTGCATCTACGGGGAAACCCCAAACCAACATAGGCTCCCTTTATCTCTGTCTCATACTTTGGTATCAGTTTTTTTCCATTGCTCCATGCACCGGCCAGCGTACTTCCCCAATAAAGGACATCTTCTGTAGGATGATATATGGCCCCAACAGAAAAATTTCCCTCATCAAGCATGCCCACACTAACTGAAAATATGGGCACTCCCTTGGCAAAGTTTGCCGTACCATCAAGGGGGTCTACATACCATACATATTTACCAGTGGCATTGCCCCCTTCTTCTTCACCAACAATAGAATGTTTATCGTCAAGTACACCTTCAAGATATGCCCTTACAACCTTTTCGGCTTCTCTGTCGGCCTCAGTCACAAGGTCGGTAATATCTGTTTTCTCCTTGATATCTTTGACATGAAGATATTTGGACTGAAGCACATTACCGGCAAGATATGCTGCCTCAGAGGCTATAGCCATCATTGTTCCTATATCCATAAACATCACCTACTTTCTCCAAAAAGATTGTCAAGAATAACCGATGGAGAATATTCTACCCAGTCATCAAGTTCCTGTCCAAAGCTAAGAAAAGCTATAGGAAGCCCTAGTTCCTTCCATATGGAGAATATGAAACCTCCTTTGGCTGTAGAATCAAGCTTTGTAAGAATAATGCGGGTCACCTGCACGGCCTCCATAAAGGTCTTGGCCTGTCTAAAAGCAGCCTGCCCCTGAGTGGCATCAAGCACAAGAAAACTCTCATGGGGAGCATCGGGCACAATCTTCTTAACAACCCTCTCCATCTTCTTCAGTTCTTCTATGAGGTTTTTCTTGGTAGACATTCTACCAGCCGTATCTACAAGGACAAAGTCGTATCCCCTGGCCTTGGCCTTTTCTACCCCAGTATAAATAACAGATGATGGATCGGCACCTCTCTCACCAAGATGGGCATCTACACCAACCTTTTCTGCCCACAACCCAAGCTGGTCTGTGGCAGCAGCCCTAAATGTATCGGCACCAATAACCATCACCTTACCCTTCTTTTTCAATATATGGGCAAACTTTGCAATAGTTGTCGTCTTACCTACACCATTGACACCGAAAAAGTAATATACTGTCGGTGGTTCAGATGCTATTTTTATCGGTTCAGGTTTAGGAGGTAAGTATGAAGCAAGAAGTTGGCGAAGTCTCATAGTTCGTTCCTCAGGAGGATACTCCTCAACAACATCAAGTAACTCCTCAGCAAGCATAACTCCAAAATCTGCCTTAATGAGAAATGCCAGAAGTTCATCCCTCTCATCTTCAGACATCACCTGTATAGAAGAAAAGTCTATGACAGGCGCTGTTTCTTCTCCTTCCTCCTGTATGCTCTCCTTTTCCTTTCTAACCTCTTCTACAGATTCAGCGACAGATACTGCTTCATTTTCATATACTTCTGCCTCTTCTAAAGAAACGGAAACTTCAACATCTGAAACATCTGTGGTAGTCTTTGTCTGCGTCTCAGGTACATTCTCAACAGGTAGGGTATCTTCTAAAGCAGGTGTTTCTTCCTGAGATGTGATTGTTGGTGTTTTCTCTTTTTCTACAACCTCTACCATTTTTTTCTCAGCAGATGCCACTTCTTCCTTTGGCAAAGATTTCTCTGCTTTTTCCTCTTTTTCTACTACAACTTCTGCTCCCTCGTCAGACAAGATAATATCTTCATCGGCCACCACGGGCTCCCTTTTCTCTACAGGCTTTTCCTCTTTTCTCTTACCAAATGAAAACATCTTTTTAAACTTATCAAGTATTCCCACGCTGTATCACCCTCCTCCATCTATCAAACATGCGTCTTTGAGATACAGGTACATCTTCTTCTCTTATCTTACCCTCACTTACGAGTATAAAGTTGATAAACGAACGCACCATTTCCCCCAAATTACCCACATATGGACCGGCCACAATGGCCTTTTGCAGTTCTTTGCTATCATGCAGTCCTATCTGTATAACTGGAATACCGTAATCTTCCAGCTGTCTGACAATACGGGCCAGCTTATATACAGCCTCGTCTACATCAAGTGGCTTATATCTACCTTCCCTATACCACTGGGCAACTTCTGTTTGTTCAAGCACAATAAGTGGAAAAATACGCACACCTTGTAAGCGATGCTCTTTACTCCACATGGGGATATCGTATATCTC
>JAMORD010000102.1 GCA_027063755.1 bacterium
TATTTAATAAAACATGCATTTGTTGAGGATGATAATGTATATGTGGAGCATGACGGAGATATTTATAACCCACCGTCCGCTCCTGCAGGACATATCGTCAATGCTTATGTTGGATTTTATCAACCTTCTTCCGATGATAAGCAGTCAAATATTGTCAAAGTAGGACGCATGTACGAAGAACCAGTTTCTTCTGTTTACTGGCATATGACAGCAACAAATGCTTGCTTACAAACGGGTGGTTCGTTTTTCATGCCTATTATTACATTTGAAATTCCTGAGAGACAAATTGCAGTTATAGGACTGCCTCAATATGAGCCTGAAGATATATACTTTGTCCCCATATATGCTTCTTTGAAAGGAGAAGTAAGGAAATATCATCCTTTGGTTGAGATAAAAGGTTATCTCATTGTTAGGGTATATGGAGATGTTGCTTACGGAAACGAGAGACAGAGACATCTTATTGTTGTAGATGTGCCCGTATATATAAAACAACTTTTCAAAGTGGTGGATATCGGTGGCTAACTGGTGCTATGTATTCATGCATCCCTGTATATTCAATATTGAAAGCATGTTGCTGACAGCAACTACTGTGGCTTTGGTTAGAACGCGGTTTTACAAACCCCTTCAGAGATGGGTTATATCTGTTTTCATGATACTGTCTAATGCCTTAATGCTACTTGTGTTTCCCTATATGGGGCTATGTGTGTATATTCCGCCACTGCCCCGCAGTGTTTTATGGATATCTATGATAGCAGTTTACCTTCTTATATGGCATGTCAAAGACATCGTAGATATCGCTCCAAAGTGGATAAAGATAGTGTTGGTGGCTTTGATATTTGTTCTTTTCTTTATTTCCCATAGATTTATAGTTCTGTCGTTTGTCGTGTCTTATATGCTTTTGCATATTACTGACCTGATAAATGAGTTTCGTGCCATACGGCCTATTGATAGTGAAGAAGACAAAAAAGCATGAGATTAGGCGTTTTGTGTTGTAAAGAACAATATGAACATTTTAGGGGGTGAGTGTATGTCTGAAAAGAGGTTGGGAGGATTGTTTCTTAATCTTGTTGTTATCAGTTTTGCTGTCATGTTTTTGTTTGGCGATGGCATGTGGGTTTCTTTATCTACACATCGGTGGTTTCGTATGACCGTTTTTCCGCTGGCACAGAGGGTAAGATTCTTTGTTCTTCCTCTCATGTATACTGTGCTTCCTTTGATTATATTGTTGGGGATGGCCTTTGCCATATGGCGTTATCGTTCTTTATTTCCCGTATTTGGCGTCTTTGCTTATGGTTTGTTTATGCAGGAGGATTCTCTGTACCTGATATGGCAGGATTTAACACACGGCACTCATTACTTCAGTGGTAGTGTTGCCGCGGTATTGTCTCTCAGAGTGATACTTGTGGTGCTTTCTTTGACTTTACTCTACCTTCTCAAAAGGCCTACGAAATATAGCCTCTGGTCTTTGCCGTTTGTCATTTTGCCTTACATGGGTAGTGTGATATTTATTATTTCTGCTACCCTTGATTACTTCTAGGTAGATTTTAAACTTTATCCTGAGTTTGTCATCACAGGCTTAGCCTTTTTTCTCCTTGCCGAGCACTCTCACATGGTGTTTTCCTGCTGTTTTCCCGAAGATGAAACTTACCATGTCGTTGTTGCAGGTGTAATATTTCTACTTGCTGTGTGTTTAACCGGTGTTGTATGGCTCAGGTGGAGATATTCTCTGCCATTTGGAGTAGGTGTTATTACATCTGTTATGTCACTTATTGCACTATACGGTGCCTTTAAGTATGGATATTCTCATCCCAATTATCTGTGGCACATGTTCTTTGTATGGGGCCTGTTTGTCTTGTCTATTCAGTGGCAGTATGGGAAGAGACTGCCTATATGCTTTGCTGTGGCTGTTTTATTGTTGCTATTATTGGAAATAGGTTTGTTTCCCGAAGGTGGCGGTATTGTGTTTGCCGGTATATTACTAATTTTGGGATATATAAATCCCTACCTATTTGAAAGACAGCCTTCTGTGTCTTATGCAATAACTTAAGTATGCCCGATGCGGTATACTATCTATGAAAATACCTTTAAAGGGGGGACGTATACGGTATTGTGTGATTGTATATGAAATACGTTCTCCCAGAGTATCTGGGTTAATATTAGTTCTATAACACAAATCGTTTCATTTCAAATGTTCAGACCTGTTTTACTGTTAATTTTTCTCTCAAGAGGCTTGTATCCCCAGTATCTCTATAAGCATCATTACAAATAACACATCTGCCTCTATGATGTTGTCATCAAACATTCTGCCAGTCATTTTTTACAGATACTTTGTCTTCACTGATTATTACTTCATAAGGATCATTTGAAAAGTCAATGTTCATATAACTCTGAGTTTTGTTGTTGTGTCATCCAGCTTTGACCTTCTTATATCTTACCCACCTTAATATCTTTCTCTTCTAGCACCTTCAGAAGCGCCTTATAAGAGTTACATCACACAATGCAGACAGTCTCCGTTCTTTTCTCTTTAATAAAAATCCTTGTCAGGACACGTATATTGCCACACTCGCATGGTTTATAATATAGCACCTGATGATGGGATTCTACCATCTTCAATATGGATAATTCTTGATGGTATACTGTTGACCAGTCGCATTGAGTGTGTGGCTATGATGAATGTTGTTTTCATTTTGTTGTTGATGTCTATAATCATCTGTGCTATGTACTTTTCCGTTTCTGAGTCAACATTGCCTGTTGGTTCGTCCATGACGACAATGCGTGCTTGAGACGCGATGGCCCTTGCAATACTTGCCCTTTGTCTTTCGCCTCCACTCAGTTGATAAGCTAGTCTATGTGCCTTGTCACTTAGACCTACATATTCTAATGCCTGGGTAATACGGTTTTTCTGTGTTTTCTTATCCAGATTTCTTATAGGTAATGCTATGTTTTCCCATACTGTCAGTTCTGGTAATAGATTGAATTCTTGAAATACAAATCCAAACCATTGTTTTCTTATCTGAGCTGCTTCTTTTTCTGATAAACGAGACATATCTTTACCCATAAATATACGTTTGCCATCTGTTGGTGTGTCTAAAAACGATATGATATGTAGTGTTGTACTTTTTCCGCTACCACTAGGTCCCATGATGAAGACGATTTCTCCTTCGGAAACAGACAAATTGACGTCTTTCAATGCGTTTACTGTTATATTACTGTCTTTGTATGTTTTTTTAACATGCTCTAGTTGTATTATAGGTGTGCTCATTTCATATCCCCCCTAAATATCTCTCTTAAGTATGGTTGTAATATCGCTATCTTGTAGTGCTTTTGGTATGGTGTATAGCATGAGAATAAAGAGTATGAGAAATACAATTATGGGTATGGTGCCTATCACTATCCACGGTGTGTATGACCAGCCTAAGTATATAAATCCACCTATTGTTAGGCTTATGCCCAATATGGTGCCTATAACAACTGCTATTAGTATGGAACTACTGTATCTTTTAATGATAAACATCAAACCTTCATGCATAGTAAAACCACATGTTAACAAACTTGCAACTCTGTAAGGACCTCTCGTTACCATAATAGAGTATATGCTTAGTGCTAGTATATATATTACCAGCAGTGCGGATAATATAACAATAGTTGCCAGTATATGAATGTTATACTTGCTATATAAGATAGTTGATTTGATGTTGTTTCCCAAATCCATTGCCTTTTTGAGCCTTCTGCTGACATAGAGTACAAAGGCATGCTCTTCCGACTGAGATGAGATTTTTATGGTGGGATATGAATCTAATATTATATTGCCTTCTACATTGCCTGATAGATTCTTCCAGTTATCTATAACCTTGACCGGTGCATGGAACTTAATCTTTGCCCATGGGGATAGATATGATAATGATTTGCTAAGAAATACTGTTTGTCCATCATATGATATGCCACCAATAACATGATCTGATAGGGTGGGTATATCTTGTATAGAGGTTGTTATATCTGATAGAGGCATAAACAGGTATCCTCCCGTAAGAATATGGTCGAAAGAGTAAAGATTGGTGTTAGCTTTACCAGTATATAGTGTTGTGGCAAGTATGGAAAATGTGAATATAGAAAATGCAGAGAATATAAGTAATGGCATGATGATTAATTTAAAATTTATGATAATATACCCATGTCCTCCAACACTGATATGTATTTGTTTACTCATTGCTCTGTGTATAAGTGCTATGAATATTATGGGGAGAGTTAGTGATAGTAGTGTAATACTATTCCACGGATGTATGTTGAGAATATAATTAACTTTGTTAAGATTAACGCTGACAGATAGAAATGTTGGAATAGTAATATGCCATAGATCAGTTAGAATCAGTGAGATGATAAGACCAACAATATAACCTGTAAGTACTGATAGTATTTCTCCTTTTATTAGTGTCCATGAAGTATTCCCCAGTGCATAAAGCACCAACAAATTTTTGCTATTAATTTGATAGACACTACGATGTAGAAGGTATATGCCAGTGATTATTGATATTATTAAGGACATTGACAGTATGAGTAATACAAGACTCAGTATGGCACCAATAAGAACACCTACTGGACTACCAAGCCATCGATATTCTTTCCAGTGTTTCCCTGTTTGTATAGCCCATCTTTCAATATTATTCTTGTTGTCTTTGAACAAGAAACGTGTATTATAAAAGACCTTGTTAGGTTGGGTTTGTAAGTCTCTGACATACTTCCATGGAATATACAAAACAGCTGTATTTACTGGGCAATTTTGTTCGTATAGTGGATTAATGGTAGATATATTGTGTGTGTTATGAAAGGGAATATTTATGTTAGGAATGAATTGCTTTAGTTTTTGATATTCACTTTGTGGACCGATCAGGGCTATATCTGTGGGTTTCTTCTCAAATGAGCATGGTAATGCCTCAATATCCCCGAGCAGTATGTGGGTAGGATATTCCAGAGAAAGTTTATTAATAAATTCTTCCATTGTAGGTGGTACTTTTACTAAGTTTCCATGGTTGTACAATGGTGTTTCAACAAGCACATGCGAGATGTATTGTTTTGAGAGATATACATCTCTTTGTGTTACTGGAAGTTGTTTTCCATACTTCAACCATATTATATTGTTACTTTCAAGGTTTTTCATAATTTTATAGACATCGGCAATAGTGATGCCACCGACAATGATGTGTGGTAGTCCTTTAAGAACACGTATTTTCATAACAGGAAATAGGTACTTCATCGGTTGCCAGAAGTCTATGCCAGGTTGCCCTTCTTCTGCTAACGGTACGTATACGTAGCTTGATGGCTTATGTTTCCAGCCAAAGGTGTAACTGGCTATATTTAGTGATAGCACGAACAGGATAACACTAAGCGCCACGGATACTGAGATAATAATGTATCGGTTTTTCATATTATCTCCTCCTATTGTCCACATGTTCCTTCCCTGCATAAAACTATGAATCCCAAGCTTGCGCCACAACAGGATTTGACTACTCTTCCATCTGTTGTGCCACACAAATAGCCTTCCCGTTCATACATGGACCATGTCTGTGGGGAACAATGGTTGCATTTGCAGCAGATCCATCCTCCCTTAACGGGACGGCATGGATTACATCCTGTAACACATACAGGACATTCATCATGGTTTATTGATATGCACCATGGCGCTTTTAAACAGTAATTTATTGGTGCTGGGTCTTTATAATCTTTATTTGGGATAAATGAGCAGTTGTCTGATTCATTTGTTTGGTTTACGGATAGGGAATGATTGCCTTGAAGGCAGTTTTTGGATGGTAGTTTAAAATCAGGATAGGATGAATATTGCATTGCAGACGAATATGGAGGATAAATAGATATTAGTAAGATAAATATAATTGCTATTACCCCCCCATAAACTTGATGTGAGTTTTATTGACCTGCTTTTTTGCATCTTTTCCACCTTCTTTCTTTTGATTTTTCCAACAACATTATAACATAGATAATATATAGATAGTCGATATTAGAGAGTTGTCTTTACTTCTCTTTATGCGTTTGTGCGGTATACTATCTATGAAAATACCTTTAAAGGGGGGATATGTGGTGGAGGAAAAACTGAAATGGATGGAAGAAGAGCTTGAACGTCTCAAAGAAGAGGGCAGGTATGTTACCATACGCACCCTTGAAAGCCCTCAGGGTGCATGGATTGTTGTTGATGGTAAGAAGGTTCTCAACCTGTGTTCCAACAACTACCTTGGCTTTGCCAATGACCCAAGACTGAAGGAAAGTGCCAAGAAGTATATTGACCAGTGGGGGGTTGGCCCCGGTGCCGTGCGTACTATTGCCGGTACTATGAAGATACATGTAGAGCTTGAGAAAAAGCTGGCAGAGTTTAAGCGTGTAGATGCCGCTATACTGTTCCAGACAGGTTTCAATGCAAACTTGGGTGTTATCCCGTCTATTGTCGGTAAAGAGGATGTTATCTTCTCTGATAGACTCAATCACGCCTCTATCATTGACGGTGCAAGACTTTCCAAGGCTAAGATTGTTGTATACGAACATATTGACCCCGATGATCTGTATAAGAAGATGAAGGAATATGCTCCAGAGTATAAAGGTAAGAGAATGCTTGTTGTAACCGATGGTGTGTTCTCTATGGATGGAGATATTGCACCGCTTGACAAACTATATGAGATTGCCAATGACTTTGGTGCCATTATGATGGTAGACGATGCCCATGGTGAAGGTGTACTAGGTGAGGCAGGAAGAGGTATTGTTGACCACTTCGGTCTGCACGGCAAGGTAGATATTGAGGTGGGTACCCTCTCCAAGGCCTTTGGTATCATTGGCGGATTTGCAGCCGGTAAGCAGATTATCATAG
>JAMORD010000103.1 GCA_027063755.1 bacterium
GGGGGCTTTCTTGTATATGCAGGTGGAGATGATGTTCTTGCTGTTTTTCCTGCGGATATAGCGGTAGATGCAGCCAACGACTTACAAAGGCTTTATAGAGGAGAGTATAGTGGGGAGATAGGTATTCAGGTTGATGATAAAATTCTTGCATTTGAACTATTAGATAACCAGTATGGAGAAAAGAGTTCTTTTGTTGTCTATAAATCTATGGACGAAAGCATTATTATCGGAAATGTTCCTGGTAGGAGAATGACAATGTCTGGAGGAGTGTTGGTTACTCACTTTAAGCATCCTATGAGGTTGTCTCTTGAGATGGTTTATAACCTGATGAAGGAAGCCAAGAAAAAAGGTAGAGATCGTGTAGCGGTAGCAGTGGTACAGAGAAGTGGATTGGAAATAAGGACGTTTCTCAGGTGGAATGAGGTAGATAAAGCTAAGGAATGGGCGGAGAGGATAGAAAGGGGGATTGGTGGATTGAGTAATAGAAAGTTTTATATGATTATGCCATACAGAGATAGAGAAAATACATGGCGATGGAGAGATGCTGCTTTAGATGCCATTATGGATGCAGAGGTCGGAGATGTTGAGTCTGCAAAGATGTTTATAAAAAACATTCTTCTTCATGGTGATAAGGATTGCGAGGAGGTTTCTAAATTGGTTGATTATTTGTTTGAAGGATTGAACGAAAAAAATCTCAGGAAGGAACTTCCCAATAGGATAATGGGTGTCAGAGTCTTTATGGAAATTGGGGGTGATGATATTGTTGCTGGGTAGAATAAAACCGCTAACCCCCCTGACTTTTAGAAGTCCAAGGAAAATGGGAATAGGTGATGTGGTAAATACCTCGGGTATTATTCCTATTACAACTTTATGGGGTGTTGTTAGAACTGCAGTGGGTAATGCATTGGGGGTAGTATGGGAAGAATACATTTCCAACTATAAGAGTTCTTCTGTAGGACAAATTCTTGGAGATCCACGAGAGTATTTTTCGGACAAAATGGTTGTTTCATATCCCATGTGGTATAAGGATGGTGAGTTGTACATTAGAAATTTTCACACTATGATAGTAGCAAAGAGGAAGAAAGAGAACAGTGATGAGGAAGATGACGATTACAAAGTATTTGTTTTCAATCTTGAGAATGGAGTAGAGGAGGAGTTTGTAATAAACGGAAAAAAGAGACAGTTGAGAATTCCCGCACTTATAGATTTACCCCAACAGTATGAGGCTGTCGATGGTAGTGTCTGGATGCCGTTTTCAGAAGTTTTACAGATTATGAAAGATAGTGTTGGGGAATGGGTAGATGTGGATGTCTTAAAGCTGTCTCATTATGTAAAAAGTTATGTCCATACAGGAATAGGGATAGATAGGACTTCTCGGACTGTTGCAAAAACTTCAGATGGTTCAGGACTTGTTTATCGACTTCAATACTTGGAATTTGAAGAAATTGAGATGGCGTTTTGGTTAAAGATGAATGATGAAGAGAAGGAAAAGGAACTTGTGGGGTATCAGGAGGTTGTTCACATAGGGGGAAAGGGAGGACGGGCACTATTGACATTTGAGAAGTGGAATGAGAATTGGGATAGGTCTGGTAAGCATGTTGTACTTCTTTCACCTCTTGACCAAAAGACTACTATGGAGAGTCTGTTTGAGTTTGCCAGTGGGGCTACCATTCTTATGTGGAATAAAATTACAGGTTTCTATAAGCATGAAAAAGACAAAAGAATTCGCCCGACAAAACTGGTACTTCCCCCTGGGGCTGTTTTTTGGTTTGACGAAAAAGGGTTAAATCGGACCAAGGAATTTCTGAAAAATCACACTATATACATGACATATTGAGGAGGTGTTCTATATGTGGGTTGGAAGTATTTATGCGCTTAGTAAGATACATGCAGGTGAAGGGGCAGATGTTGGATTTATTGATCTGCCCATTCAGAGGGAAAGACATACAGGATTTCCGGTTATAAGAGCAAGTGCGGTAAAAGGTGTTTTAAGGGATGAGTGTGAAAAAAATGAGAACTGCAAAGATAAAGTTAATAAGTTGTTTGGACCACCTCCAAGAGATGGTAAGCAACTGGAGGCTGGAGCTCTCATATTCTCAGATGCCCGCATATTGGCATTTCCCGTTAGAGGGTATAAAGTGTATCCATTCTGGTGGGTTACTTGTCCGTATGTGCTGAATAGATATCTTAGGGATGTTGGAAAGTTTAATGAGAAGGTTGATGTTGGTGAAAGGTATGTTGGTTTAGAAAAGTACGATGAGGCCTATATAGAGGGTATTAAAGTGAGGGTTGAAAAGGTTGATGGAGAAGCGGCTGAAACACTAAAGAAAATCTTTGAACCTATTTTGGCTGATAAGATTATCACATGGGATGATTTTAAGAAGAGACTTATTGTAGTGCCCGACAACATATTTGCCCTTCTTGTGAGAAATGCCACAGAGGTCGTTGCGAGGATTGTTATTGATGATGATACCAAGACTACAAAAAACCTGTGGTATGAAGAGTTTTTGCCTATGGATACAATATTGTATTTTACCGTTTCCTATAGAAATGGCAACAACAAAGAGAAGTTTCCACTTGGCGATGAACTTGCCACATTTATAGGAGGAGATATCACGGTAGGTAGTGGGGTTGTTTACATGAAGTTTACCTCTCTGTCTGGAGGTGAAAATAATGGTCAGAGAAGATAGGGTTGAGTATATAGATGCTTCTATTGCTAAGTTAGCTCTAAAGCATGCCAGAGAGGGAGTGAAGGTAAACAAGTATGCTGAAGTTGTAAAAGGTTTTCCGGCTATGGTTATTACCGGCACCATATTGGGTGCCATAGCATTTGCAGAAGAAAAAAGCAAAGGGAAATCAGATACGGCACAGGCTTACGGCAAACTGATAGAACATATTCGTGAGCTCTGGCGTGAATTCTATGATGGGGAGAGTATAAAAGAAGATACTTTGCTTACAGACGTTTTGCTCACTTATCAGGAAAATGTAGATGGTTTGTTAAAGATATTTGTTCTACAGGAACTTACGCTTAAGTATCTTTCATATCTCAGAAGATATGCCACCGCTTTTGAGGAGGCGAAGGGGAATGGGCAGAGGTCATAATAGGAGAAATAATGAAAGGAATAATAGACATAGTAGCGGGAAAAGGATGAAATGGCAAGGTGAACATAGTAGGAGTGCCCATGATGATAGTGTTAAATATAAGAACATCTCTGTATATTGGCATGTGGGGTGGAAATTAGAGAATACTTCTACTAATGGTGAGCAGTTGAAAAAATACATCATAAGGACAATGACAAACTGGGATGGGAATGGTAGTTTTGAGGAATTTAAAAAGAGACGAGAGATTGTAAAGGCAATGGAAAATGTAGAAAAGAAAACAGTGAAGTTAACCTCTCGTCTTGCTGTTGGAATGGGATATTCCCATGCTATAGATATACCCGGAATCTCCCTTATGAGAAATTATGGTATTCCTTATATACCCGGAAGTGAGGTAAAGGGTATTTTGGCTGATGCATTTAGGTTGAAATACGGAGACAAAAGATGGGGCGATTACCTTCTGATATTTGGCGATGTGGGGAGGATGGAGGAAATAGATGAAAACTTTAGAATAAGGGGTACTGTAGTGTTTTTTGATGCTATAGTGCTTCCTATTGAGGAAAAAAATGAGAAGAAACAATTTTTTGATGCTGATGTTATGACTCCCCACTATCGCAAGTATTACAGTGGGGAACATAGGATGCCTTTAGACGTTGAGAATCCCGTTCCTATCCCATTTATCACTGTTAGGGATGGAACGAGCATAGAGTTTCTGTGGATGGTTATAGCAGATCGGTTGAAAGAGAGAATTGCCATTATTGAAAAAGAAGGTCATGAAGTGGTATTGAAAAATCCTGAAAGTATAAATAAGGAAATAGAGGCTCTCATAGAATTTGTTTCTAAAGATCTTGGTTGGGGAGCTAAGAGAAGAGTGGGGTATGGAAGGGGTGAACCTGTATGAAAAAGGTTGAATTTAAAATGAAAGTTGTCACCCCCCTGATAATGTCTGGAGCTAATCAAAATAGGGCTGAAATAAGGGCATCTTCTATAAAAGGATTGATTAGATGGTGGTTTAGAGAGTTGTTCAAGGAGAAAAAGGGGGAGGGAATTGACTATTCTAAGGTGCGGGAAAGAGAAAAGGAGATATTTGGATCCGCGTTAGAAGAAAAGGGGCAAGCAGGAAAAGTTTGGGTGTCGGTGAAAAGCGAAGGGGTGAGAATTAAAAAATTTGGAAAAGATAAGAGAATAGATACGAGAAATGAGAAAGGGTTAGCGTATTTAACACTTGGAGGAAAGGCTATAGGTGGTAGAGGGTATATAGATTCAGATTCTCGTTTTACTGTTACCTTGATGTTTGATAGTTCTCTAAATGATACAGGGGTAGAAGATGTTTTAAGAGCATTTTGGGCATCTGTCTATTTGGGTAATTGGGGGTTTCGTAGTAGAAGGGGATTTGGCAGTGTAGAGGTTGAGAAAGTCAGAGTAAGTGGTATAGAAGGAGAGTTAGCAGAAACACTGGAGAAGGTTTTTGTTCCTTTCTCTGAGAGTCTTTTTAGAGAGGCAAAAGGATGGATGAAGGGAAGAAAAGAAAGAAATTGTTGGATATTTAGAGAATTTGTAAAGGTAAGATGGAGAAACCTTAGGAGGGATAGCAAGAAGACAACAACTAATTCTTTAGCAGGCTTAAAAAAATTGATGGGTAGTTACTATGATATTTGGGAAGTACTAGATGAAGTAGGATTGGCGTGGCAGGAAGCAAGAAAAAGTGTTCAGGAAAACAAGAGAGGAACGGATTTTAAACTAATGCAGAAGGGTACAAGAAGGTTATATCTTCCTTCTGTAGGTATGCCTGTGGGGTATTTTGCTATGAAACTTAGTCGACAGTTAGAAAGAAAATACAAGGAATGTGTGGAAGAATGTATGAAAAAGGGTGAAAGAAAATGTGAAAATAAGTGTAGAAGTGGAAGTGTTAGCTGGAATGATGGAAATTATGGCAAGGACTACGGAAGACTGGCTTCAAGGATTATCCTGAAAGTATGGAATGGCGGAGTAGGTATTGTGTTTGTAGATAAACCATGGAGAGCTGTTAAAGAGAGAAATGGCAAGGTAGAAGAGCTTAAAGTAGTGATGCGAGGGGGACTTGCTAGAGTTGTTGGAGTGCAGGGTAACGAATTTGATGTTGAAGATATAGCTGAGGATGTATTTGATAAATTTCAATTTCCCCAGATATGAAAAGTTTCCTATTCTGGATTTCCCAGGGGCACCCGAAGGTGCCCCATATTTGGTTGAAGTGCTATATAAGGAGGTGATATCATGGGGTCAGCCTATGTAATTGTGGGGAATTCTCTTGAGAGAAATGTGAATTTTGTATTGGGCTATCAGAAAAGTAAATCTGATACACATCCAGGTTTTCTAATTACCAATTTTTTTACGCAGGAGCTGAAGGTTCCTGAGAAGGATTTCTTTGAAGTTGTTGGTGATATAAGAAAGTATCTTGACGGGAAAGTTTATTTAGAAGATGTTGTAGAAAAGATTGAAAATGTTTTTGGAGGAAATAGTGCTCAGTTTTATATCCGAATGTCGGCAGAACTGACACAGCTTTGGAAGTATATGGAAGGTGATATGGTAAATAGGTTGTATGCCACAGTTTTATATTGGAATGACACAAAGAAAGATGTGAGAAGGATTCAAAATAATATCAGGAAGCTAATTTTACATGTAGTAAGGCAGTATTTCCCCAATGTTATTCCCGAAGCGGGGAGAGATATTTATTTTGACAGCAAGAGCGGTTGGGGTGTTCTAAAGAAGGGACTTATGGAGATTGTAAAAGACTTTGTTTGGTTTTATAAGGCTCACAAAGAGCATTTGCCTGTGTATGTGCCCACGACAGCCCAGAAGGTTGTATGGGATATGATCCATACTCTTACATATTTATACCCACATGTTATCAATGTCTATGCTGTAGAGGGACAAGAGGAGGTTTATAGGCTTCCCCACCTCCCCATGAACATAGACATTGTAGAACTGCAAAGCAAGATTTCAGCCATTCGCTCTGGTATCAAAGGGTTTCTTGAGGATGAGTGGGAGATTCTTGAACCTATATGGGATGATATTATCAGTGTTATCACCGGTTCCTACCGCTATATGCCATCTATGGTTTATGATATGAACCTTCCTAAACCTTATATCGCCGCACTTGAAAATGCCATTCCTGTGCTGTCAAACTTATGGTCTGCCGACCGCATACCAGAAACTGTGGAACATTCAGCAGGCCATTCTCGCCGTATAGTAGAGCGTTTTTCATATCTTATGAAGAGTAGTGATTTTATAAGTGATTGGGTACCACAAGATATGAAAGACGAATTTGTATTTATCATTGTCCTGGCGGCATACCTTCATGATATTGGACATACCATCGCTGAATTTATGGGTAAACCTGTTTTTATGTTTCCTGAAATTGTTAGGGCATATCATCATGTGTTTAGTGTGTATATGTTGGAGCATTATGCAGAAGATATGGGAGTTAAAAAGAATGAACATATAGATGAAGAGACATGGAAGAGACTTATAGATAGTGTGTATCTTGTATCCTTATATCACAGAAAGAATATGCATCTTGCCAATGCAAAAGACCATGGGGACTCATATTTTGCCGGTCTGTTTGGGCAGGGAATGTATGAGAAGTATATGCCCCTTATGATAGAGCATGAGAGGTTTAAAAGATTGCCCGAAAATTGGCAGGAGATGGTGCTTAGGGCTTCTATACTGTTTAAGATGCTTGATGAGATAGATGTGCAGATA
>JAMORD010000104.1 GCA_027063755.1 bacterium
CGGTAATACTAACCTCTTTGCCACTCAGCCCCATATCGGCAAGTAATTTGGGAATAAGATATTTTTTACTAATTTGCAGTTTTTCCCAATCAATATAACCGGGAATGTATATAACATCCATACGATCAAGCAATGGCTCAGGTATTGTGTGGGTTACATTAGCTGTAGTCACAAATAGCACTTCTGAAAGGTCAAATGGCACCTCAAGATAATGGTCTACAAAGTTTTTATTTTGCTCAGGGTCAAGGGCCTCAAGCAAAGCCGCTGCTGGATCTCCACGGAAGTCCCTTCCCAATTTGTCTATCTCATCAAGGAGAAAAACGGGATTTTTTGTGCCAGCTTTTCTTATACCCTGTATAATACGACCGGGCATTGCCCCCACATATGTTCTTCTATGCCCTCTGATTTCGGCCTCATCATGCACACCACCAAGGGACATTCTCACAAACTTACGCCCCATAGCCCTTGCAATTGATCGGCCCAGAGAGGTTTTTCCAACACCAGGAGGTCCAACAAAGCATAGAATAGGAGCTCTTGATGTAGGAGATAATTTTTTCACAGCAAGAAACTCCAGTATTCTCTCTTTAGGCTCATCAAGTCCAAAGTGATCTTCATCAAGAATACGCTTGGCATTTTTTAAATCAAGATTATCTTCTGTGCGTTTATCCCATGGCAATTCAACAAGCCAATCAAGATATGTGCGTACAACATTGGCCTCTGGAGAAAATGGGTGCATCTTTTCTAGTCTCTTTAACTCCCTTAGAGCCTTTTCTTTGACATCATCGGGCATTCCTGACTCTTCTATTTTCTTTTTATATTCCTCAATAGTACTATCAACATCGGACATCTCACCAAGTTCCTCTTTTATGGCCTTCAGCTGCTCCCTTAAGTACATCTCTCGCTGACTCTTAGCAATACTGTTTTTGACTTTTTCTTCTATCTCCTCTGCAGCTTGTAACACGGCAAGTTCCGTTTGGAGTATTTTTAGAAGCACTTCAAGTCTCTGTATAGGATCATCCATCTCAAGTATTTCCTGTTTTTTGTCAACATCCATCTTAATATATGGTGCAACAACAAAAGACAAAAATGCGGGATCGTTATACTCTTTAAGGAGCATATCTGCATCTATCTTCACATCGCCTACCTGTTTATTAAAATACTCAACAAAATTTCTCACAACAGCCCTCATTAGAGCTATAACACGAGAATTTATCTCTACATGTTTATCAGGATACTCCTCTATATCAACAACAAAGTATGGTTCTGTTTGCCAAAAATCTGTTATTTTTATTCGCTCAAGTGGTCTAACAATAACCCTAACTGTGCCATCAGGTAAAGCCATATGGTGCTCAATAGCAGCAACCACACCAACCCTGTATATGCCATCTGGTTCCACATCCTCAACCTCTGCAACTTTCTGTGCTGCGAGAACCAGTCGCCCATCTGGACTATCAAGAGCCGTCTTAAGAGCATCAAGAGATTTCTTGCGCCCAATAGCTAGAGGAAGAGGCTGTCCATTAGGAAATGGCACTATATTTCTCAAAGGAATTAAAGGATATCCACCATGTTCTTCTGGCTTCTGCATAACCTCTTTTGGCTCAGTTTTCACATCTGTATTAGTCATATGTACCCGTATCACTCCCCATTCCCATATTTACAAGATCAAAACTTGTAAGATATATGGGTTTTTTTCTACCAAGAACAACATCTTCATCTATAACAACTTTGACTATATCCTCTTTACCACTTTTCTTAAGAGAGGGGACTTCAAACATAACATCCATAAGTATACCTTCCACAATAGACTTTAAACCTCTTGCTCCCATACCTCGCTGACGAGCCATTCGGGCTATAGCTCTAAGGGCATCTGGTGTTACATCCAGTGATACACCATCCATCTCAAGAAGTTTCTTATACTGTCTAATGATGGCATCTTTAGGTTCTGTAAGAATGCGAATAAGATCATCTTCTGTCAGCTCGTTAAGCGTTACAACAACAGGAAATCTACCAACAAACTCTGGAATAAGACCATATTTAATAAGATCTTGAGGTTCTACCAATTTTAGCAGTTTAGACTTATCACCATCAGATATATCCACCACTTTATCTGTTGCATCAGCTTTAAATCCAACAACAGCCTTGCCCAATCTCTGGGCTATAATCTTCTCCAGTCCGTCAAAGGCACCTCCCACAATAAATAGCACATTACTGGTATCAAACTGAATAAACGGCTGCATTGGATGTTTTCTACCACCCTGAGGTGGAACATTGGCAATAGTACCCTCAACAATCTTTAGAAGTGCCTGCTGCACCCCTTCACCGGAAACATCTCTGGTAATAGAAGGATTTTCACTTTTTCTGGAAATCTTATCTATCTCATCTATATAAATAATGCCATATTGAGCCCTTTCAACATCAAAATCAGCAGCTTGAATAAGACGAAGCAATACATTTTCAACATCTTCACCAACATAACCGGCCTCAGTAAGCGTTGTTGCATCGGCAATGGCAAACGGCACATTGAGAAAACGAGCAAGCACTTGGGCCATATATGTTTTACCAGAACCAGTAGGCCCAATAAACATAACATTAGACTTTGTAATATGTACATCCTCTTCATCTGCTGTTGACAGATGAAGTAGTCGTTTATAATGATTGTAAACGGCAACAGCAAGAGCCTTCTTGGCTTCCTCCTGTCCTATAACATACTCATCAAGGTGAGACTTTATTTCCGCAGGGGTAGGAAGGCTATTTTCATCAAACGGCAATGGTATTTTGGTTGTATTATCTGTAGATTTGATAAGCTTATACGCTTCCTCTACACAGATATTACAGATATACACCCCACCTGGTCCTGCAATAAGCTTATCTACCTCATCGGCCGTTCTGCCACAGAATGAACAACGCTTTATACTGGACACGGTTATACCTCCTTACGTATAAGGATCTCATCTATCACACCATACTGTTTGGCTTCTTCAGCTGTAAGAATAAAATCTCTATCTATATCTTTCTCTAATTTATCTGCCGGCTGCCCCGTATGTTGAGCCATAATATCAATAAGCAATTTTTTAATACGCATCATTTCCTTTGCCTGAATTTCTACATCGCTGACCTGACCCTGTGCACCACCCATGGGCTGATGAAGAAGCACACGAGCGTTGGGCAAAGCATACCTCTTACCCTTTGCACCTGCAAGAAGTAAAACAGCAGCCATAGATGCTGCTTGACCTATAGCTATTGTTACAACATCAGGCTTAACATACTGCATGGTGTCATAGATAGCAAGTCCATCTGTCACACTACCACCAGGAGAGTTGATGTACAGATATATATCTCGCTTGGGGTCTTCTGCCTCTAAAAACAACAGCTGGGCCACTATAACATTGGCTACATGCTCATCTATAGGCTCACCCAAGAATATGATTCTATCCTTTAAGAGGCGAGAATATATATCATACATTCTTTCGCCTCTACCGGTTTGTTCTATAACATATGGAATAGGCATCATTCTTCACCTCCGACCTGCTCGGAGTTTCCCTCCTCCTTAGAAATAACCTCCGCAAGTTTCTCTATGACCTTTTCTTCCATGTGCTCATCATTTGTATCTATACCAAAATACTTAGCCAAAGATAACAGAACAAGATAAAGTCTTAAAGTCTGTTCGGCAATTTCTTTGAGTTTCTCTATAAGCTGATCTTCGTCCTCAAAACCAAGTCTTGCAACATATTCTTCCCACTCCATACCTGCCTTAGAAGCCTCTTTCCTTAGTCCCTTATATCTGGCATTCACCTCATCAATAATCATAGTTTGAGGAACTTCAAGTTTTACAAGATCAGAAACTTTCTGAAGAGCCTCGTCTCTCCAACGCTCCCACTTTTGACGACGAAGGCTATCCTTAACAGCCTCACGAAGGGCATCTACACTATCGTATCCTACCTTCTTGGCAACATCATCAGTAAGTTCAAGCTCTTTTGTCCTGATATCTTTTAATGTGACTTCTACTACATAGACATCATCGCCCTCTGCCTCTTCTGGAGAATTGATAATCTTAGCCTCATTGGTCTCGCTGTTTACAAGAATATACCTCTTTTCATCTCTCTTCATACCAACAAGGTGAGGCTCAACCTCTTCTATAAAATCACCTTGTCCAACAACAAATGTTGTCTCTCTGGCAGGGGTTTCTTTACCACCCACTATCATCTTCCACTCTACAAAGGCAATATCGCCCTCTTCAAGCTCTTCTTTATCTGAAGATTTTTCTATGGCAAAGTATGGTTCTAAGCTTTCACGAATGGCACTTTCAACCTCTTCATCAGATACTTTGGTAGCCTCATCAAGGGGCTCTATATCAATAGAAGATAGGTCTACATCGTCAAAGGATATCTCAGGATATGTCTCTACTACCATAGAAACAATCCTCTTGCCATCCTCTTCTTTCCAGTCGGCAGAAAGAACACCAACAATCTTGTAGCCCTCTTCCATAAGCTGTCTAACGATGGCATCAAGCTCGTCTTTGCGAATCTCTTCTTCAACATATTCGGCTGGAATATACATCTTCAAGACATTGAGTGGTGCTTTACCCTTACGGAAACCTTTCAGCTGAACGCTTTTACCAATCTTTTTATACATTGCATTCATCTTTTCTTGCCACTCTTCTGGAGTGTAAGTGGCCTCTACTTTGAGATTAGTTCCAGAAACCTTTTCTACAGTTTTATCCATATTACTTCCTCCTCCTCACTTTTATAGTCTTATGTAAGTTTACATCTAATTATACCGTAGACATGCGAGGTTCAAAAACAAAATTGGTGCGGGCGGTGGGATTCGAACCCACACGGCTTTTTGGGCCACTGGATTCTAAGTCCAGCGCGTCTTCCAATTCCGCCACGCCCGCACCAAATGTCTTTAAATAAAAATGGTGGGCCGTGCAGGACTCGAACCTGCAACCCTCGGATTAAGAGTCCGATGCTCTGCCGGTTGAGCTAACGGCCCACACACTGGTGAGCCGTGCAGGGCTCGAACCTGCGACACCCGGCTTAAAAGGCCGGTGCTCTACCGACTGAGCTAACGGCTCACCAGACGATTTTAATTATAAGCCCCCTATGCATTTTTGTCAAGGGGAATTGGTGAGCCCGGAGGGATTCGAACCCCCGGCCTGCAGCTTAGGAGGCTGCCGCTCTATCCTGCTGAGCTACGGGCCCACCAAAAAGAAAAGTTGGGGTGAGCGAGGGGACTTGAACCCCCGACCACCGGATCCACAGTCCGGCGCTCTTCCAACTGAGCTACGCTCACCACCATAGAAAAGTGGTGAGCCCGGAGGGATTCGAACCCCCGACCCTGGGATTAGAAGTCCCATGCTCTATCCTGCTGAGCTACGGGCCCACCACATTCATGGTCGGGGCGGGCGGGCTCGAACCGCCGACCTCGTGCTCCCAAGGCACGCGCGCTCCCATACTGCGCTACGCCCCGACCTTTGCTTATGCAAAACTAAGTATACAATAAATCACCAAAGGTGTCAAGACTCATCAAGAAGTTGCGTTCCTTCCTGCTCCTTAATTCCTTCATACCAACAACGACGACAACGCGGCTCATAAATATCCGCTCCACCAACCTCTATAAGCAAGGAATCTCTCTTCTTCTTAAAGGAATGTGTGGCATCGGCACCGCAAACAACACACACGGCTTTAAGCTTATAAACATCATCGGCTATAGCAAGAAGATACGGCATTACTCCAAATGGTCTACCCATAAAGTCCATGTCAAGCCCAGAGACAAAGACATCATAGCCCTTAAACACAATGTCTTTAATAACATCAACAATGTCATCGTCCAAAAACTGTACTTCGTCTATACCAATAGCACTAACCCCTTGCACTTTTTCCATATACTCGGCAATTTCTGACGAGCTGGATACTTCTATAGCCTCCATCTCCTTACCATCATGGGACTTTACTCTACCTTCAGGAGAACGAACATCTATAGTAGGTTTAAATAAGATAACCTTTTTACCGGCATATTGGTATCGCTTCAATCTGCGTATAAGTTCTGTTGTTTTACCGGCAAACATAGGACCGGTTATAACAGTTAAGTGCATAGGCATCCCTCCTATATACAGGGTATCACCCTGTATAAAGTATTTGAAAGTATATAATTGTCGTTGTATAATTTTATAGTAAACAATAATATAGGAGGGATATTTATGCCAAGGCGAAAAACGAAAGGCCTAACGCCCAAACAGCGTGAGGTCCTCAAGTTCATACAAGATTATATACTGAAAAATGGCGTAGCACCCACATATAGGGAAATACTATCGTTTCTCGGGGCCAGCTCTATAGGTACTGTGCAGAGGTATATACAGACCCTTGAGGAAAAAGGATACATAGAAAGGGATCCCGGCAAACACCGCTATATGGAAATCAAAAAGCCTCCTATCATGCTTGAAGGTAGTGTATCAGCTGGAACAGGTATTATGGAAGAGATACGCAGTCCTCTTGATGTGATTAGTATTATCAAAGATAGCAGTCCCGACTTCGCACTGAGGGTTAGGGGCAATTCAATGACAGCAGCGGGTATCAAGCCCGGAGATTTCGTGTTTGCCAAAGAGTTGCAGGGAAGTCCTATGCCAGGTGACATTGTCATTGCCTATAACAGAAAAGATGGCACCTACCTTATTAAACGATATAAGGTGCTTGATGGTATACCATACCTTGTTTCTGAAAGTTTAGAAGAAGAGTATACCCCTATACCCATAGATGAAAATATAGACATTGTGGCTATAGCCACAGGACTATTTAGAACAAGACTATAAGAAGGGGCCTTCATGGCCCCTT
>JAMORD010000105.1 GCA_027063755.1 bacterium
ACAAATTTTGGCCGTGATCTGACACAAGAGGCAAAAGACGGAAGGTTGGAGCCACTTATTGGTAGAAAAAAAGAGGTTTTAGAGCTTATTGAGATATTGGGGAGGCGTATAAAGAGCAATCCACTCATTATTGGGAATCCCGGTGTAGGTAAGACCATGATAGTGCATGGACTTGCTTCTCGTATTGCGTACGGAGAGGTTCCCGATTACCTAAAAGATGCCCATATTATAGAGCTTGCAACATCGGCTATTGTGGCCGGTACCAAGTATAGAGGCGAGTTTGAGGATAGGCTGAAAAAGATTATAGATCTGGCCGTTAAATACAGAGATAACATCATACTCTTTTTTGATGAGATACACACACTAATAGGTGCGGGTTCTGCTGAGGGGGCCCTTGATGCTGCCAATATCCTTAAGCCTGCATTGGCAACAGGTCAGCTCAGGGTTATAGGTGCTACAACTTATGAAGATTATAAAAAACGTTTTGAAAAAGATTCAGCCCTTGTTCGTAGGTTCGTGCCAGTATATATTGATGAGCCTACTGTAGAAGAGACAAAAGAGATCCTTCTTGGTACGCTTCATCTGTATGAGTCTCATTATAATATTAATATTCCACCAGAGCTGCTGGAACCTATTGTCAAGCTGTCTAAGCGTTATATATCTAGCAGGTATTTGCCAGATAAAGCGGTAGATGTGCTAGATAGGGCATGTGGTCGTGCTGCTTTGGAATATCTTAACTTGAAGGATACGGCATCTATGCTGGGTCAAAGCGTTGCACGGGAAGACGAAATGTTTGCCCAGGGTTTCTCTATGGGTTTCAGGGAAGAAGCCATCAATCGTCAGATGCTCTATGAGAAACTAAAACATAAGGGTGAGGCTACACTGCGTATTGACCATGTGCTTGACGTTATTTCTGATATGTCTGGCGTACCTGTGTCTCGTATATCTGATGATGAGGTGAAAATGCTGCGTAACCTTGAAAAGTTGCTAAAGTCTCGTGTTGTTGGCCAAGATGAGGCTATACAGAAGGTTGCCAAAGCTGTTAGAAGGGGGAGACTGGGTATACGGAATCAGAATAGGCCTGTGGCGGTATTTCTATTTATGGGGCCTACAGGTGTCGGTAAGACAGAGCTTGCCCGTGCTCTTGCAGAAGTTGTGTATGGTAGTGAAGATAATATGATAAGGCTTGACATGTCTGAGTATATGGAGCAGCATTCTGTTTCTAAGCTCTTTGGTTCACCTCCTGGTTATGTAGGGTATGGGGAAGGAGGTCAATTAACAGAGGCTGTAAGGCAGAAACCGTATTCGCTTATTCTCCTTGATGAGGTAGAAAAAGCCCATCCAAGGGTATGGGATACATTCCTTCAAGTATTTGAAGATGGCTTTATGACTGATGGTCAGGGTAGGAAAGTTGATTTTAGAAATACAATTATTATTATGACATCTAATGTTGGTGCTGAAAAACTTAAAGAAGCTCGTATGGGATTTGTTGGTGATAATAGCAAAGAGATAAATGAAATACTGGCAGGGGAACTAAAACGAACTTTTAGGCCCGAGTTTCTCAACAGGGTTGATTCTGTAGTATTTTTCAAACCTCTAACAAAGGAAGACATGAGGGAGATTCTCTATATTACTATTTCCAAGTATAAAACGGCTCTTGATGAAAAGGGTATACGCTTTAGACTAACGCGCCGAATGGAAGATTTATTGCTTGAAAAGGGATTTGACCCAGAATATGGTGCAAGACCAATTAGAAGGGCTCTTGACGAGTATCTCTTTAATCCTATTGTTGATTACTATTTGGAACATGGTGAAGGGGCTGTATCAGGTAAAGAGCTAATAATTGATTGGGATCCTGAAAAGAAAGAAGTTGTCATCAATGTTGATGATACGCAGTCCAGTTCAGATAAGATAGGGAAACACGAGGTGGCAGGTACAGGCGTATGAAGAAGAAAGAGAAAGGCTTTATATGCACAAAGTGTGGCTATAAAGATAAGTATTTCCATGTTGTCTGTCCGAGTTGCGGGGCAGAGGACAGTATGATAGAGATAGAGAAGTATTTAGAGAAAAAGGGGAGTGAAAACTCCCCTTCCATTTTTTTATTGTCTGAAATAAAAGAAGACAATGTATTGCGTTATCCTACCTTGTGGCACGAACTAGATTATGTATTAGGTGGGGGAATTGTCAGTGGTAGTGTTATCCTCCTTGCCGGTCCACCTGGAGTTGGTAAATCTACACTGGCATTGATGCTGACGGATGCCTTTCAAAGTCCTATGTATGTATCTGGTGAAGAGAGTTTGTCCCAAGTGGGGACTCGTGCAAGGCGTATTGGGGTTAAAAACCATGTAGCCTTTGCATTTGCTACATCATTTGATGAGATACAGGCCATTGTGAATAGTCGTAAGATTGATCTGCTTGTCATAGATTCACTGCAGGTTATGAGGGCACAGAAGAATGTTTCCTTTGTCAGTCACAATGAAGCTCGTCTTTTTATGTCAGAGTTGGTATCGCTTGTTAAGAAAAAGAATATTACTACGCTTGTTTTAGGGCATATTACTAAGGAAGGTGCTGTTGCTGGTCCGAAGACAGTTGAGCATCTTGTTGATGTGGTGATATATCTTGCTAATACTTCAAGAGCTGCAATTCGCAGTTTACATGTGGGAAAAAATAGATTTGGTCCCAGCGATGGTGTAATGTTTATGCAGATGACAGGTAAGGGTATAGTTCCACTAAGTGAAAAGGTTGTTCTTAGTGAGAATGGGGAGGTGGGGCAGGTCTATACAGTTGTAATGCAAGGTAATACTCCCAGTATTATAGATGTTCAGGTGCTTGTAACTCCTTCGTACACCAATGCTCCCCGTAGAGTTGTCAGTGGTTATCCCAATGATAAGCTTTATTTATTACTTGCAGTTTTGGAGAAAAAACTCGGATTAAAGTTATACAATAAAGATGTGTTTGTTAAAGTTTCAGGAGACTATTTTTGGAAAGACTCTGGCATAGATACTGCTATTGTTGCCGGTGTGTTGTCAGCTTATTACAATGTCGCCTTACCTGGCAATGTTATTTGGATAGGCGAGGTTGATTTATTGGGACGCATAAGGGTTCCCGATAATGCCGATGTCAGAAGAAATGTTGTTGCATCTGCTGGCGGTACCGTGGCAGATGTATGTAGTATTTACGAGGTAAAAACTTTTGTGCAGAGGTGGAGATAAATGAAGAAACATAATGTGTTCGGAGAGTCATTGTTTTTCTTATTCCTTGTTATTATTTATGTTCTTATAAGTATTACATTGTCTAATGCTCTCATTGAAATGTTGCATTTTACTGAAAGTATTACGCCTAAGGTTGAGAACGAAATTATTATTGTTGCTGTTATTATTGCAATGATATTGTCATTTTTAACAAGAAGAATTGTAAGGATGTGGTTGCACGATTTTGTTGATACTATTAAACATACTGATAAGGGGACTGTTTTGTCTATACTGCTTGGTATTATTACGGGTTCTATATTTGCTATTCCATTTTCGCTTGCTTTAAGTAAATATGAGTATGTTGTATTACTTATCACATTACTTTCTCAGATAATATTTACCATTGTATTTTATGTAAAAGGACATGAACTTTTTCATGGTAGATTTAAACATATAGAGAAGTCAGAAAATTCTTGTGAACAATCGTTTATTTTAGATACGAGCGTGCTTATAGATGGAAGAATTCTTAACCTTTTGAAGACAACAGATCTACTTGATGGAATTCTATATATTCCTGATCTTGTTATGAATGAACTCAGAAAAATAGCTGATAGTAAGGAAGATCCATCAAAAAGGCAACGTGGGCGTAGAGGGATGGAAGTGGTTGAAAAAATAAGACAGCTCAGATCCGAAAAAGTGATATTTATAAAAACCGAGAGAGGTAAACCTGTAGATGAATTACTTATAGATGAAGCCAAAAAAAGACATGCTTATCTTGTAACTACTGATTTTAATTTAGAACATACAGCACGACCACAGGGTGTAAAAGTTATCAACTTTAATGAAGTTTTTTATGCTCTTTCTCCTGAAGTTATGCCTGGGGACGAATTAGAAGTAAAAATTGTTAAGAAGGGGAAAGAACCATATCAGGGAGTGGGTTTTCTTGTTGACGGTACGATGGTTATTGTTCAGGCTGGAGAATTCCATATTGGGAAAACGGTTAGGGTCAGAATACAAAATGTTAAACAAAGTCAGACAGGACGTATCCTATTTGCCACCATTGTAGATGAGGGGGAAATGGGTAGTGCCTAACTATTTGATACTTCTGGGCGGTGGTAAATCTACCCGTTACGGTAAAGATAAACTCTCTGAGACATTTATGGGACGCCCTGTTGTTGATGTGTTATTTTCTAGTATTCCATGGACTTTATTTGATAAAGTTGTGTGGGTTGGTGACGCGGCAAAAGTTCCTTCAAAATATGTGAAGCCAGTTGTCATAGCACCGCCAGGTGAGACTCGGTATCTTTCGGTAAAAAATGGCTTGAGCAGACTTAATGTGGAAGGTGGAGACAAAGTGATTATCCACGATGGTGCACGTTTTCTTGCAAGCTCAGATATATTTGAAAAGGTTATTGCTTATCTTGATAGATGTGATGTTGTCTATCCCTCAATACCGCCTACTGATGCACTTCGTTTTCACCATGAAAGTGAAATAAAAACTGTGAGTAGGGATCATGTTTATAGGGTGCAAACGCCTCAAGGATTTAGGGGAAGTGTTATTAAAGCAATTATTCAAAGTGATTATAGAGATGTATACGATGAGGTCATGATTGCGGAGGATTTGGGCTTTCGCATATGTCGTATTGATGGTGACATTACCAATGTAAAACTGACATATCCTGATGATATTCGTCAGATGGAGCGATGTATTTCACGCTTTATTCCTATACAGTCTATTGGTATAGGATTTGATAGTCATGTTATTGGTGAAAGTGGTTCCCTGTATGTTGGTGGGGTAAAGGTCTCTGATGAGTATCACTCTATAGGATGGTCTGATGGTGATGCACTTATTCATGCCACTGTTGATGCCATTCTTAGTGCTTTTGGTGTTGCCGAAGATGTTGGTAGTCTATTTCCTCCAGGAGATATAAGCTACAAGGGTATACGCTCTACCGAGCTACTAAGCCGTGTTGTGAAAAAATATGGGCCTGTAAGTCAGATGTCCGCTGTTGTTATTCTTAGCAAAGTGAAACTAAAAGCGTATAGATCTGCTATCATAGAAGGGATAAAAAAGTTAATAGGGGCTGACAAGGTGGCTATCACCTTTAAAACAGCCGAGGGATTTGATGACAACCTGTATATAGCATATGTAGTTGTTAGTGTTTTAAGGAGGGATGATGTGTGATTAAGGAAATTCGCATTATGGATACACAAGACAGAGAGTATAAGGTATTTTCTCCTGAAGATGATAAAGTTTTTCCCATGTATGCATGTGGTATTACCCCACAATCTCACCCACATATAGGCCATGCCCGTGTTGCTGTTGTGTTTGATACCCTTGCCAGGCTTCTCACCAAGATGGGCTTTGATGTGAAGTATGTTTCCAACTTCACCGATATAGACGATAAAATTCTCGCTAAGTCTAAGGAAGAAGGTGTAGATCCCCTTGTCATAGCAGAGAGATATGAAAGAGAATATTATCGTGCAATGGATGCACTGAATGTGCGCGGTCCGATGATATACGCAAGGGTATCCCAGCATATAGAAGATATCATTAGGGCTGTGAAAACGCTACTGGATAAAGGATATGCATATGAAGCTCCTGATGGGGTATATTACTCTGTTGATAGATTTCAGGGGTATGGCAAGCTCTCTCACCGCAACATAGATGAACTGATGGCAGGTGCCCGGATAGAGGTAAATCCGCACAAGAAAAACCCACTGGACTTCGCCTTGTGGAAGAGGGTAGACGAAAACGAATTCGGCTGGACTTCCCCTTGGGGTAAAGGCCGTCCCGGTTGGCATATAGAATGTTCTGTAATGTCAGTGAGATATGCCGGTTATCCCCTGAAGGTTCACGGTGGAGGAGAAGATTTGATATTCCCCCATCATGAAAATGAAATAGCCCAGTCAGAAGCCCTTTATGGTGGAAGATTTACCATTGCGTGGATGCATGTTGGTATGCTGTCTATCAAAGGTGAGAAGATGAGTAAGTCTCTTGGTAATATTTTTGCCCTGAAGGATGCCATAAAGGTTTTTGACCCAATGGCCTTGAGACTGTTTCTCTTATCTACTTATTATCGTTCACCTCTTGATTACACTCCTCAGTCTGTCCAGTCTTATGAAACGGCCCTGAAAAAGGTTAAGAGGGCAAAGGATATTGTGGAAAGTTCTATTGATGGTTCTGTATCTAAAGAGGCTTTCATGCCTCACTATGATGCCTTTTATAACGCTCTTGCCAATGACTTTAATACAGCAGAGGCTATTGGACATTTCTTTAAGTTTGTGGGTAAAATTGCATCTGCTGGTGCTGTTTCTGAGGAGATAAAAGATATGTTTAACGATATGCTTGAAGTGCTCGGTATTGAAAATATAGAAGAAGTGAAGACAGGGGGAGCCGATAAATTTATTGAATATCTACTTGACTTGCGTAATCGCTTTAGAAGAGAAAAACGATTTGACATAGCCGATGAGATAAGGGATTATCTCAAAGCAAATGGTGTTATGGTAGAAGATACACCCAGTGGCACAAAGTGGTGGTGGGCATAATGTCTGATAAGAAGTCTTCAGGTGCTTATAGGATATGGGGCCTCCATGTCGTTCAGGAGGCCCTTTCTGAATCTCACGATATGATAG
>JAMORD010000106.1 GCA_027063755.1 bacterium
GGCTCCCTTAAAGAGGGCAAAGATGCTGATATTATCGTCACAACAAGTAGCATACTTGACCCATATAACAAAGTGAAATTCACTATTGTAAATGGTGAAGTAGCATATAGAGAGGAGTAGAGATACATGAAAAGCAGTGGAAAAAAACTAATAATTATATTAGTATCGCTTTCTCTTATCGTTGGTGTTGTTTGGGTATTTTTACCATCTGGTCGCAAAACACAACAATCACAACATCAACCAAACTCTTCAGCATACAATGCACTAACATCTATTAAGACCCATACAGAAAATATTGCCAATATATATGAAAACAACAAGGCATTTATTGATAATCTGAAAGCCACAGAACCCCTGTATATATGGGGCAGAGGGTACGCCTCAGATACACTTGGTATACTGAAACAAACACCGCAGTGGAAAACCATAGGCAACATTGATGAAAAGCAAGCAGGTCAGATTATGAACAATGCATCTTCAACGCTTGAAGATCGCCTCTATGCCATGTCTATGGGATATATCAGCATGTTTAACAAACTCATAGAAAACGGTAAAGGTGTTAGTGGCACTATAGATATGGGTAACTCTTCTATATCGGGTATTGATGCTCTTGTAAGGGCAAAAGCGGGAGCATATACCCTCGTAGACTGGCAACAGATTGAAGAGAAAACCTCTACGAAGGCCAAGGTAGAATTTATCAGAGATAAATCCAAGGCGTGGGAATCTGCATACAATGACCTTAAAGGCTTATTGACCATTACAGATAAGAAAAAATCTTCTATCGTGATGGATATAGGAACAACTTACATGGCTGTTTACAATCTAAAAAATATAACCACAAACATGTATAAAAACGCCGACGATATACTGAACAACAAATCTGATGATGTAACGCTAAACAACATAGACAAAAGCACAATGATGTTTATGCTTTACTCATCAGAATATGCCCGTGTAGGTATAGAAGTATTATCAACACTGAAACAAATGGAATACAGTGTTAGTGGCAGCATAACCTTAACAAGAGAAGACATAATAAACAGATGTAACAACACATGGCAAAGTATTCAGCAAACATTAGGGATAAATTTACCCGAAGACCCAACTTCTACACAGGCTCTTGCAGAAATGAACAAGATTGCAAACAGTCTACTAAAAAAATACAATCTAAACAACAATACCATTGGTAGCATTCTCATTAACCGTCTAACCAATAATTATGAAAGGTACAAAAAAGTTCTATCCGACCAAAATGGAGACACTTATTATATCTTCTACCTCACAGCACAGAGTAAAGGTATAGCAGATTTCCTTAACAACAATCTCAATATTGCCCAGGGGATACTACTTAGGGCTCCCACAAGCACAAACACAATAGCACAAGAACTACAGACAGAAAAGCTGGCATTTGACAAACTCTATAGCTGGGAAATACGAGAAATAACATCTATATATCAACAGCTTGATAAAGAAGGCAAATACCCTCTTATACTAGACACATTCGTATCTATCAGTTCTTCAGGTTATCAGGCGGAATTACTCCTTACTCAAATAAAAAACATCTTGAAAAACTATTCTGAAAATAATATCCTAAATACTGCTAAAAACATAGTAGGTATATATACGCGATTTATGATTGACAATCTCTACAATCTTATGGATATCCTGACAATCAAAGGAGGCCTATCTATTATCAAAGGGTGATAGGGTATTTCCTATCACCCTTCCCCTTCTTTATATACCAATTTTATAAATTCCTCAATTTTATCCCAGTTTACATAGACATAACTCAATATCTCGTCATCGGACATCTGTATTTCTTCTGGTATACGAATAAGCTTCCTAACATTACCTATATACGGCATAACAATCCACACCAAACCAAGAAATGTCCGAGACTTAATAATAGAATGCACATCATCCGAAAGTAAAACATTAAAAACTATATCATCTCTAATATGCGAAATATCCGGCATCATCAACATATCTTTGGAAAATTTGAGCAGATACATAACCCACATGTACAAAGCCAATTTTCTCTCCGCAACATGCCTTCGTCTATCGTTTAAAAAACGCTCTAATACCGCAATAGAACGAACAATATTTTTTTTATCCAGAAAACGAAACGCAGGTTGTAGCATAACCCTTATATCAGCAATATCTATATCACCTCCAAGTGCCTTACGTAGTCGGTTACCTTTATCGGTAAGCGTATAAGTTTTTATCGGTCTACCCCTTTTACCACTCTTATAAGAATTAGATTCCCTTACATAGCCTTTATCAACAAGCACCTTTACTGCCCTATAAACGGCCCACTCAGAAACACCTATTCTTGATGCTATCTCCTTAACTGTCAATGTTTCTGAGGAATCAGAAAAAGACTGTATATACCTCTTTACAGATTCAGCAATATCACCTTTAGCCACCTCTATGCCCCCCAAGATATTTTCGCATTCTCAGCCACGGTCCTTTAATCTCAGCCCGAACATAACCTCTTTTCTCATAGAATCGTATTGCGCCATTATTTTTTATGCCCACCCATAAACCAGCAACTGTCCGTCCACTTTCCATAAAGTAGCTCTCAGCCACCTGCATAAGACGAGAACCAACTCCCACACCGTGAAATCTACTATCTACCGATATTTCATGCACTTCACCAACAAACATACCAATGTATTTATCCCACCACTGACTGTGAGAAGCGATAAATCCTGCTATCTCGCCTCCAATATAGGCGAGAAACATACCAGTAGGATCTGCCTTATAAAGCCACCACAGATATCTATGTGCTTCTTGTTCATCTTCTACACCATATTCAGGAAACTGTTCATATGCTGAAAAGAGTATGTCCTGCAGTCTTGGCATAACATGTTGAAATTGATCTTCTGTTTCTACTTTCTCAATCACAATATTAACCATATCACTCACACCTCTACTATAGGCTTTGCCAAATGGTCATATTTCATTGCTATATCGGCACATATCTGTCTGTTTCCCCATAAACATCGTCTTTCATCTCCATACCTACGAGAAAGCACAAGTATCTTTACCCTCCACATGTTTTCCAAATACTCCACTCCCATCTTCCACCACGGAGGCAAATATGCATAGTGATATTCATATGCATAGCCACTATCCCACAGGTAAAATGGTATTTTCAATTTATCCCTCAAAAACCCATGTCTCTTTAGCGTTATATCTGTCCATGGCATGTATACTCCACCAAGCAAATGAGCAAGAACCTCAACAGACATGACAATATACTTAGCGTGCCACCGGCGAGAAGTTAAAATTCCTTCAAATACAGGAGCATTATCCAATCTTTCAATATAAGAAGGTATTTTGTCAAAATCGTCATCTGGAAGCGTCATTAGAATATCTATCTGCTCGTTCTGTCCCACCATATTAAGGAAAGCTCTTCCTTTTATCGGCCCCAGTAGATAAGCATAACGAAGCATATCTCCTAAACTCAACCTCTTTTTCTCCTTTATAAGAGAATCATACAAAGCCTTGCTATCTTGGGGCGATGTCTTAAAAAATAAGCGAGCCTTGCGACGAAGCATATACTCTGAATGGGGATTAGGAAACTTTTTATAGTAATACCATCCCCTATCTTCATGTCCCATATAAAAGGCAAGATCACCAACCAGTAGTATTTCCCACTGATAATAAGCAATATCTTGTTCCTCACTAAGAATCTTGCGAAAATATCTCCTGTATACCTCATAAAAGGCTTCTATACCCTTAGACATTCCTTCTAAAAAAGCCAATGTGCGTACAACAAGCGGAGTAGCCTGAAAACTAAGTGCTACCCTAACTGTGGAAATGGCGTCTTCCTCCTCACCAGAAAAAAACATATAAAGTGCCCCCAAATGTACAACCCAAGGGTCAAGGATCATACCAGATTTTAGTCGCTTTACATATCCATTGTAAACATATTTATCCCATAACCACACAGGCATCACCATTTTCATTATAACCGTAACCCGATATCCTTTTTATTTGATACAATAAAAACGCCCCGAGCCGGTGGGCCTAAAGGCATAAGCCTATGGCTACCGTGCCGTTAGGGTATGTGGGGAAACCTGCATGCCTGCCAGTGTGCAAAGGGGTTATAAACATATCCCCTACACACTGGCCCCTGGGGATTTTGTGTAGAAAGGAGGGGCAGTTGTGTTTAGATTTTTTTCTACATTACTTGCATTTCTCATCCTTCTACCATTTATAGGCCTCTCTATATACACAACCCCCTCCGAGCTGTGGCAAGCTTTGACAAACACGGAAGTGCTTGAAGCCTTAAAAAATAGCTTTGTAGGGGCAACCTATGCAACACTGATGGCAGCCATATTTGCCATACCTATAGGTTATGCACTGGCAAGAGATGTATTAAGACCACGCAAAGTATGGTTGGCCCTTCTTAACATACCAGCTATGGTACCCCACTCTGTAGGCGGTGTTGTTGTGCTCCTCACATTTTCTCCCAAATATTCTCCCATAGGCAGATACCTTGCAGAGCACGGATTTTATATAACTGGCACCATGCTGGGCATAGTACTTGCCATGTGGATTGTCAGTGTTCCGTATTTTATCAATGCATCATACGATGCCTTTAAAAGTGTTCCTCACGGGCTTGAAAAGGCTGCAATGAGTATGGGAGCTTCACCACTGATGGCATTTCTTACTATCACATTACCGTTAGGTTTCAGAGGTCTCATTACTGGTGCAATACAAACATGGGCCCGTGCTGTCAGTGAGTTTGGAGCCGTTGTCATGGTTTCCTACTATCCCAAGACAGCTCCTGTTATGGTATACGAGCTATTTAACAACTTTGGGTTGAAAAAATCTGTACCCGTTGCCGTCATCACAATGACTATATCTGGTCTTGTATTTATAGTATTAAGACTGTGGGGTGGCAAGGATGCTTGAGGTAAAAAACATATCTGCCATATTTGGAAAATTCTCACTAAGAAACATATCTTTTTCTCTAAAAGACGGTAAGCACCTTGCCATCGTTGGTCCAACAGGAGCCGGTAAAACCTCACTGATGGAGATTATAGCTGGGGTGAGAAAGCATCAGGAAGGTAAAATCATCTTAGATGGTCAAGATATTACACACTTACCCCCACACAAACGCAATATATCCATGTTATATCAGCATCTTAGTCTTTTCCCCCACTATACCGTCAGGGGCAATATTGCATATCCACTCAGATGGCGAAAAGAAAAAGGCATGTCTATACATGATGTTGCAAGGAATTTAGGAATAGAACATCTTCTGGATAGACATATACATGAGCTCAGCGGAGGAGAAAAACAAAGGGTGGCACTGGCAAGAGCACTTGTAACAAGGCCCAAAATACTTATGCTTGATGAACCCCTCAGTGCCATAGATATTGTCACCAAAGAGCAGGTTATAGCCACAATAAAACACATTCAGGATACATATCAACTCTCTACAATACTCATTACCCACTCACCAGAAGAAGCATATACACTGGCAGACTATATCGCCATTATCAAAAAGGGCAAACTCGTAAGATACGACACCAAAGACAGCCTATGGAAAAATCCAGAGGATATATGGTTCGCCAAGATGATAGGTATAAAAAACATCATTCCTATAGATATATGGCGTAAAATGTATCCTTTAAATATTAGCTCCGAGTTTACCCATGTTGGCATTCACCCCGCATCACTACAATATGATGTTAATGGCCCCATCATAGGATATGTACAAGAAATTGTCCAGTATCCCCATCACAAAGAAATCATTGTTCAGATAGATAGCGGAGTTTCTTTGATATGGCAAACAAACTCACACGAGACAATCTATAAGGGAGAACAAATCTCCCTTTCTATATCACCTAAGAATATATATCCTTTAAAGGAGGAGAAGGCATGAAGAAACTTTTCCAAGTAGCCTTAGTATTCACACTCATGTTTACTCTTACACTGTCATTTGCATCGTGTGGTTCTTCCGCAAAACAAACTGACACAGCCATCAATACCCCAAGTAGCACAATAGCAAACACCAACAACCTAACAGGAGAGCTTATAACAGGTGAGATTACCGTATTTCACGCAGGCTCCTTGTCCGTTCCGTTTAAGGCTATTGCCGACGCATTTCAGAAAGAGTATCCCGGTGTCACAGTAAAACTTTCCGCAGGTGGTAGCAAGGGGCTCGCCCAGAAGATTATTACTTTAAGTGAGCAAGGACAACCTGTTCCTGACATCTACGCATCTGCTGACTATTCTCTTATAGACAGCCTTATTATTCCCCAGAAACTGGCCAACTTCAATGTGCTTTTTGCCAAAAACTCCATTGTCATAGCATACACAGACAAGAGCAAATATGCCGATGAAATCAATGCCGATAACTGGTATGAAATACTCTCTCGTCCAGATATTAGAATGGGTCGTTCTGACCCTGAGCTTGATCCCTGTGGATACAGAAGCGTGCTTGTTATGGAGCTCGCCGAAAAATACTATAAAAAACCGGGGCTTTATAAAACTCTGAAAGACCATGCTGGAACAGTTATTAGACCTAAAGAGGTAGACCTTGTGGCAGACCTGGAAACAGGCAACATTGACTATTTTTGGATATATGAATCTGTGGCCAGACAGCACCACTTCAAATACATCACACTACCTGAGCAGATTAACTTGTCATCTATCCAATATGCAGACTTTTACAAGACAGCAAGCATAACCCTAACAAAACCTGATGGAAGCAAATACACCGTATATGGTAAACCCATTGTCTATGGTATTACACTTATAAACGG
>JAMORD010000107.1 GCA_027063755.1 bacterium
CTACAACAGTATGGGAAGAAGTAGTGCTGTCATATTTGCTTAAGGGTTGTTCCCATGAAGAGGCGTATGAAATGGCCGATCGTATACTGAAGCAGTTTGGGATGTACGATTATCGCAATGAAAGCATTCAGACGCTGTCTGGTGGTTATAAACAGGTGCTTGCTATTATTACTATGATGGTGCTCTCTCCACAGATTATCGTGTTTGATGAAGTAACTTCTATGCTTGATACCCGTGAGCGTTATATTGTTTTGGGGTACCTTAGAATGCTTTCAAAGAAATTGCTTGTTATGATGATTACTCAAAGATCAGAGGATATAAAGTATGCCGATAGAGTCATAGGCATTGTTGATGGGAAGGTAGTCTTTGATGGTACTCCAGAAGCTTTATGGCAATCAGATTATCAACGCTTAGGTCTTACTGTGCCCCGTAGTTATTTACTGACAAGGAAGTGGAATATACCGTGGAAGCCACTGGGACTTATATCGTTGAAGTAGATAATGTGTCATTTGGATATGAAAGACATAGACCGGTTGTTTCTCATTTGTCGTTTGGTTTACAACCTGGTAGGGTTTATTCTCTTTTAGGCGCTATGGCATCGGGTAAGAGTACAGTTCTAAAACTTTTGACCAGATTGCTAAAACCCAATTCAGGTGATATTCGTCTGATGGGGATTGGTATATGGGATATGAAAGAGGTATCGTTTCGCCGTCAAGTATCTATAGCCTTTCAATATCCTGACAGGAGTATATTTGCTACTACTGTTTATGATGAAATAGCATTTGCTCTTAAGATGTTATATCCGGAAAAGAAACCTTATTATAGTGCTATGGTAGAGAAAGCGTTAATGAGTGTCGGACTTAACACTTCTTTTCTTAAAAGGAATCCGCATATGCTTTCTGGTGGTGAGAAGAGAAAGGTATCGCTTGCAGCGGCTATAGTCCATGAGCCACAGGTGTTACTCCTTGATGAGCCCACTGCAGGACTTGATGGCAGGTCTACAGAAGCTGTATTGCGTTTTATAAGAGAATATGCCCAAGAAAATAGGGTTGTCTTGTTTACTACACACAATTTAGAGGATATAGATATAGCAGATGTTGTTATGGTTTTACATGAAGGTCGTATACATTACCTTGATAAGAATCAAATAGATTATATGGACTTCGTCTCTTACGGCATATTACCGCCGGATTTTATATTGTATGAGCGTTGGGGGAAGTATCATGGGTATGTGTAGATATTTACATCCGGCAACGGAAATTGTTATGTTTGTCGCTATGGCTATATTGTTATGGAAAGAATGGTGGTTTACATTGTTGGTGTCTGTATTTGTTATATCTGTAATACTGATTTTTCGCGTTAGCTTGAAGCAGGTATATAGATCTACTATGGGGACTTTATGGATTGTAGTCATGCTAATTGCTATATCACTATTTTCTACTCATAATATATTGTCGTCTTTTCTTGTTGGGTATAAGCTCTTATTGATGATTGTAGATTTGTCTTTATTATCTATTGTGGCTTCTCCCTTTGACATTACTTATGGTATAACAACCATACTTGCACCACTAAAATATGTGAAGTTCCCAGTATCGGAGCTGGCATTTGTATTGTCTATGTCGCTCAGGTTTATTCCCCTTATGTCTGAAGAAGTTGAACGTATTATAACTTCTCAGAGGGTACGTGGATTTGATATAAAGAACATAAAACATGTAATATCTATGGGATACTCAATTCTTATACCTGTTTTTTTGTCAGCCACCCAAAGAGCAGAGGCCATGGCTATATCCTTATATCTTAGAGGTGTAGATGTAAAAAAGGGGATACCACCTGTAAAAGAGATTAGATTTGGAATACTGGATGTCGTTGTATGGCTGATATGTATTGTCTTATTGGTGGTGAGTATGTATGCATAAGGTGGCGTTTGTTGTGGAGTATGATGGAACGAATTTTCATGGCTTTCAGTATCAACCAAGTTTAAGAACAGTGCAAGGTGTGTTAGAACAAGTCATTTCTCAAGTAGAAAATACGAGAGTGCGTATTGAATATGCCTCCCGAACCGATGCAGGTGTGCATGCTTACTATCAGGTAATATCATTTTTTTCTCATAGGCGCATAGAACCGAAGAAGTGGTTGCAGATTATGAGAGGCCTTTTGCCTGGTGATATTAGGGTATGGAAGGTGGCATATGTGCCCGATGAGTTTCATCCCCAAAGGACACCCCATGAAAAAGAATACATATACAGACTCAGCCGTTGTCCCCTATCGGTATTTGAAAGGGGGTATGCTTGGTGGGTTCGGGGTCTTGATGTAGACAAGCTTCGCAGGGAAATAGAATATATTCAAGGTGCCCACGACTTTATATACTTCTCTAAGACAGGAGCTCCCAGGCAGAATACTATTCGCACTCTACATGTGTCCTTGACCGAATCGGGTAAATATGTTATACTCTCATTTAGGTCTTCGGGTTTTTTATATGGTATGGTGCGACTTATCGTTGGTACTTTAGTAGAAGTGGCTACAGGACAGTTGCCACAAGGTGCCAGCGGTAAAGTGCTTAATGGTAATATAGATTTACGGGGTAAGTCGGCCCCGGCGGGCGGGCTCTTTTTGAAAGAAATCCGCTATAATAAAACAGATATAAAGTGGCAGGAGGAGTGTGAGAGCGATGAAGACGATAATACCTAAGAAGGAAGAGGTGAAGCGTACCTGGTGGGTTGTTGATGCCGAGGGTAAAACTCTTGGTAGGCTTGCCTCTGAGATAGCTGTCCTTTTAAGAGGTAAGCACAAGCCCATATATACACCTAGTGTTGATGTGGGAGATTTTGTTATCGTTATTAATGCCGAGAAGGTTAAGGTGACAGGAAAGAAGGAACAGAAGAAGATTTACTATTCTCACTCTGGTTATCTTGGCCATCTGAGAGAGACACCACTGTGGCTTATGAGACAGCGTACACCAGAGAAGATTATCAAAAGAGCTGTTAAGGGTATGCTTCCTAAGACAGCAATGGGTAAGAAGATGCTTGGTAGACTGAAAGTTTACAGAGGTCCTGAGCATCCCCATCAGGCTCAGAAGCCAGTAAAGTATGAGCCCAAGTGGGTATGAGGAGGGATAAGCGGTGAAAGGAAGATTAATAACAGTTGGTCGTCGTAAAGAAGCAGTTGCAAGGGTATATCTTGTGCCTGGTACAGGTAGAGTGTGGGTTAATGGTTATGACTACAGAAGGTATTTCCATCGCCCACTGCTTGAGATGCTTATAGATAAGCCCCTTAAGGTGGCTGGTGTCAAAGAGAAGTACGATGTTATTGCCCGTGTGCGTGGTGGCGGTAAGTCTGGACAGGCCGATGCCATTAGACTGGCTATAGCCAGGTGGCTTATTGCAGATAATCCAGACCTTAGACCGATTCTTAAGAAAGAAGGTCTTCTTACAAGAGATCCCCGTGAGAAGGAAAGAAAGAAATACGGTCTTCACAGGGCAAGAAGGGCCAGACAGTACAGAAAGCGTTAATATCTGTGATAAGAAGACTACGAGGGGCAGATATCTGCCCCTCTTTTTATTTTTGAACTTTTGTGTTGTCATATAATAACTATGGTGATATTATGAAGAAAGTTGTTGGCCTTCTTATAATACTGGTAATGGTTAGTATGACTTCCTCTGTGTATTTTCTATGTGTGTAAATCTACTAATATGCCGAATGTATCTGTTTTACTTGCGTATATCTTTATAGTAAAAAAACAGGCTAAAACATCGCATGCTGGGACACAGCCTGCCCCCCATTACCTTTGCCCTCTTTGCGAAAAATTTCAGTGTAACGATATATATCGGGGGTGCTCCTGAAAGGGAGTAGGTGCAGCCTTACACCCCCGATAGGTTCCTGCTGACACTATCAGGAGGTATATTGAAGAGTGTCAAAATCTATGAGATGCCTTACCATAGCACTACGGAATATCTCGGAAACAGACAGGATAATACTCGGCTACCTCACATATCACTCAGGAAAACTTTACAATCAGGCACTATACCTCCTACAAACACGACAGGCTAAGATCAGCATGTATGACCTTTATAAGAAGATGCAGTCCTCTATTAGCCTGAAAGCATTACAGTCCAGAACAGTACGGATAGTATTAGATGAGACCGTTAGAGCATATAAAAACTGGCTGGAGTACCTAAAACCCCCTGAAAACTTTGATGGGACAGAATAATCCGATGGTCTAATAGGAGAAGAGATCCCATTGCCTGCCCATATTACCGCGGTGGACGATGTATACGATGCCCTTATTAACGATAGGATATACATGGAGGCATGGTCTGAAGAAAAAGTATTTCCATATTTGCTTGAGAATAAGGTGAAGATGTATTTATCAGTTACTATGATGAGATAAAGCAAAGAATGGGCAGGGTCGTGCATAGCTGACCCTACCCATAGACATCTTATGTTCTTAATATCACCTGCTCCATATCAAGAATTTTTACGACAATGACTATAGCAATAGCTGCAACAATTATATTTGCCCCGAATGCTATGACTATGTGAAGTGTTGTTAGTTGTCCCATTACAGCGTTGTAAACTAAGGCCATAGTATTAACAATAGGAATATAAAATGCCCACATTGCCAGTTTGCCACCAGATATCATTGTAGGAATAATGGCCATGGCAGGTAGAAATACAAGTAGACTAAGCTGTCCCAGATAAAGCTGGGCTTCTCTTAGAGTTTTACTCCACATAGATATAATGAGCTGAACTGCTGCTCCAAATAGAGCCAAGAGAATCGCTGCTAAAAATAACATGACGATGGTGCTAGGAGTGATAAATTGTCCCATCATACTAAAATCTATCTTTTCATCTCCCATTTGAAGACTCTGCTTTATCATATACCATATGGCAAATCCCTCACCGGCCAGTAGCGCTGTTGCAGATATAAGATTTGTGATAGTCAAAGCTACCCATTTGCCTGTTGCGATAGATTTTCTGTCGGCAGGTGAAGAGAGCAGTGGTAAAAGTGTGCCCCTTTCTTTTTCGCCGGCACCTATGTCGGCACCAAGGTATGTGTTGCCTATTGTTGTAAATATAACAAGAAACAGACCAAGCATATACCCTGTCATGGCCTTTGCCATGGCAAGTGGATCTCCTACGGGATTGGCCTTGATTTGTGTTAGCATGTTGACCGGAGGAAGCCCATGTTTTTGTAGATATTCGGCAACATACATTTCCTTAATGATGTTGGCAATAGCCTGTATTTTTTTACCGCCGCTGGATTTTTCTACATTGTAGAAAGTTTCTATTACAATATTATCTCCGCTTTGTTTGATAGAAAATCCTGTTAGCGCTTTACCGTCTTTAATGGCCTTACTTATATCATCTACTTCAATATAATTTTCTATAATCTTCTTGGCCTTCAGAATTTCTGCATAGTGCTTGGCCATTGTGTCGCCTGTTTGTATGGCTATGGTTTTTGCCTGCACAGCTTCCTTTTCAAATGTATTGGTTTGAAGATAGAACATGCTTATTAATATGGCCGGCATTAATATCGCTGGTAATATAATGGTCATGAATATCGTGCGTTTTTCTCTAAATAGGTCCTTAAGTTCTTTCCTTACAACACTCCATACCTTACGCCACATTAGTATTCACCACCTTTAAGAATGCATCTTCAACTGTTGCAGTACCATATTTCTCTTTGATAGCTTGTGGAGTACCTTCTTCAACAATTTTCCCTTTGTGAATAATGTAAATGTAATCACACAACTTTTCTACTTGTGCCATAAGGTGGGTAGATAGCAGTATGGTTTTGCCTTCTTCTTTCATTTCCTTGATGAATGTCTCCACAGCCCTTGTTGAAGGGACATCAAGCCCGTTTGTTGGCTCGTCAAGGACTACAACCGGTGGATTGTGAATAATGGCTCTAATGAGATTGATTTTTTGCATCATACCTTTAGAGTATGTTCCTGCCAGTTTTTGGGCATAGTCTACCCCAAGAAGTGCAAAGAACTTGTACATTCTTTTCTTGGCTACCTCAGGTGGTACATCAGCGAGGTCGGCAAAGTAAAGAATATTTTCTTCTCCAGTCAGCCTTTGGTAAATGCCTGACTCTTCAAATACCACCCCGAGATTCTTTCTAACAAGTTTCGGTTCTTTAGATACACTGTGTCCATTGACAGTGATGTCTCCACCATGAGCTTTTAGTATGGTGCTGAGAATTTTGATTGTAGTTGTTTTGCCAGCGCCGTTAGGCCCAAGTAGACCTGTGACTTTGCCCGGTTCAGCTTTGAGATTAATGCCTTTCAGCACTTCTGTCTTACCAAAGCTTCGTCGCAAATCTCTGATCTCAATCATGAGACCACCTCCTTTATTAAGAAAATATTTCCCAATATGTATATAAGTAGCCCCACAAGGGCACTTGAGGCCGTGTGAACGAAAATAATCTGTGCGATATTACCAGCCAGTGCGATACCGCTGGCCATATAGATTATGAGTACGATGGTGTGGGAGATGTTCATCTTGGTGCATAGTAGGGATAAGGTGCTTTTTAGTGTTGCAAACACAAGTCCCACCGCTAAGGCAGGTAAAAAGACATAGATAAGAGAGTTGGCTATGCTTATCCCCTTAAGGATAATGACTATTGTTGGTATAGAGGCATAAACAAGTGTA
>JAMORD010000108.1 GCA_027063755.1 bacterium
GTGGGAAGAGTGAAGGAAAAAGACCTTATCAAACGGGCAAAAAAAGGAGATGTAGAGGCATTTGAGAAGTTGTTTACCCGTTTTGAAAGGGATATATACACCCTTGCATATCGCTTTGTAGGAAACAAAGAAGATGCAGAAGATGTACTACAGAATGTGGCCCTCAAGATGTGGGAGCATTTAAAGAATTTTAAAGGTAAATCATCTCTGTGGACATGGCTTTATCGCATTACCGTTAATGAGTCTATGCGTATGCTGAAACATAGAAAGAGCACATATAGTCTTCCGAGACATCTCAGCACACCGTCTCCCGATATCCATTTAGAAATAGAGGACCTTATCATGAGATTGCCGGACAGAGAAAGAGTTGTTATACTGCTAAGAGATGTTTATAACTACACATTTGAAGAAATAGCGGACATGATGGAAACTTCACCCGGTAATGTGAGGGTCATTCTTCACAGGGCGAGAAAACATTTAAAAGCCATGTGGGTAAGGGGGAGAAAGACATGAGAATGGCTGAATTTATCAGGGGTGAGCTAACTCCTGAAGAAGAAATGCAGATTGAGAGGCTTATTGCCACAGACCCTAAAGCAAGGGAGGAGTATGAAGAGTGGCAGGAGTTTTTGGGTAATCTTGCGCTTCTTTCGCGTTATACTCATAAACCAAAAAGCAGACGATGGCGAGAGGCTATTAGAGTAAAAGCTGAAGAAGAGCGCTATAGAAAAAAGAAATTCATTACAAGTGTTGGAATCATAACAGGTGTGATAGGAGGTGCTGCAACAGCAGCAGCCATTGCATATCTTGCAATAAGGAGGAAGTGATACATGAAGCAGATACCCTTACCACATAAATGGCCCATGCTATTTGTAGACGACTATGAGATAACGGAAGATGGAATAATAGGTTATTACACTGTAGATGAAAAACTGCCTATGTTTGAAGGGCACTTTCCCGGCAACCCTATTATGCCTGGGGTGCTTCTTGTTGAGATGATAGCCCAAGTGGGTGGTGTGCTTGTCTATCATCTAATGAATAAAGAGTTTCACAACCCTATTACGCTTCTAACAGACATCAAAAATGCACGCTTTAAAGAGATTGTCAGACCTGGTGATAGGCTACAGATAAAGGCAAAGGCGACACCGCTAAAAGCCGGTCTTTATATCATAGATGGACAGGTTGAAAAAGATGGAAAAGTATGTGCAAAAGCTACAGTTAGGGTACTTGTGAGGGAGGGAGAGTAGGTGGATATTTGCAGTCTGTTAAATATAGAATATCCCATATTTCAAGGTGGTATGGCTCATGTGGCAAAGGCTCCGCTTGTGGCAGCTGTGTCGGAAGCGGGGGGGCTTGGCATAATAGGTGGCGCCGGTATGAAGCCTGAGGAGCTGAGAGAAGAAATTAGGAAAGTGAAGAAGCTGACTTCCAAGCCTTTCGGTGTCAATCTCATGCTTCTTATGGGTTATATAGAGGAACAGATAAAAGTGGTGATAGAAGAGGGGGTTCCTGTTGTCACCACGGGGGCTGGTTCCCCGGCGCCATTTCTTAAAGAGCTTAAGGAGCATGGTGTGAAGGTTTTCCCCCTTGTCGGTTCAGCATCGCTGGCTGTTCGTATGGAGCGTATGGGGGTAGATGGTGTTGTTGTTGAGGGGAAAGAGTCGGGAGGACATATAGGTTATGTGTCAACTCTTCCGCTTCTGACGGCTACGCTGCAGAAGGTGAAGAAGATACCTGTTATTGCTGCCGGTGGTATTGGAGTGCCCGAGGCTGCCAAGGCTGTAAAAGTACTTGGTGCAGCCGGTATACAGATGGGAACGCGCTTTGTTGCATCAGAAGAAGCCCCTGTCAGCAATACATATAGGGAGATTGTGCTGAAAGCCAACGAGCGCTCTACTGTAGAAGTGGGGTATCGCTTTAGACATGGCATGAGGCTCTACAAAAATGCCCTTGCCCGTAAACTAATGGATGCCGAGATGAAGGGTGATGAGAAACTCTTTGAACATCTTGCCCGTGGAACGCTCCGCAAAGCCGTAGAGGAGGGTGATCCAGACGGTGGCATGTATATGATAGGTCAGTCGGCAGGTAGCATATGGGACATAAAACCCGTGGCTGAGATTATAAATGATTTTGCAGAGGTGTTAAAATAACATTTGGAGGTGGTGGCCATGGGGCTAATGGATAATATCAAGAAAACAGCTGAAACAGCTAGTCAGAAGATGAAAGTGCTTGCCGACATAGCAAAGTTAACGGCAGAAAAAAAGAGTGTACTTACCCTAATGAAGAAGACATATGAAAATGCCGGTGAGACAATCATGTCTTTATATAGAGACAAGCGTGATGCCCATGCATTGGAGCCTGTCCTTGACGATTTTCTTGAAAAAATTCTGAATCTTGAGCAAAAACTGAGAAACATAGAAGATCAGATTGCCGCCAAACGCCGTGAGGCAGCAGAGGCCGGTGTAGATGAGTCGGAGATAAAAAAGGCCGAAGAGGACTAAATTTATAACATTGTGTAATGAAAGGGCGGGTATACCCGCCCTTTTTCTTTTGTCCTGATTTTTCGGACATATTGTCCGAGTTTTGGGGACAAGGTGTTATAATTACTGGGGAATGAATATGACAGAGAAATATAGAGACATTATTGCAAAATTGCTACTTTTAGAAGAACCCTTTGGGGTGAGAAAAAAGGCCGATGAATTGGGGGTTCCTAGAAGCACATTACATGGGATCCTATCTTTTCTTTTATCAAAGAATGTCTTGTTAAAACAAGGAAAACAGTATGTGGTAAATCACAATTATTGGTATACCCGCATTCTTAAGGTATATACATGGATTCCAATACTGGCAGAATGTGTAAATGAGGTGTTTCAGTCTCAAGATATTTCTGTTGGTATATTTGGTAGTTTTGCCACCGGTATGGCACGGGAGAGTAGTGATGTTGATATCTGGATTTACCCGTGGACACCGGAGCTTGTTGCTTATATCTTGAAAATGGAGCAGGATTTGAATAAGTCTGTAGATGTTGTAAAACTTACTAACGATGAGATTATGCGTATTCCAAAAGAGTTTCCTGTCTTTTGGAGTGCTATGACAAGTGTTAGCATCACGGTGAAAGGGGACGATATTCTTGATATCTATGGAAGAGTGCAAGAAAAACAGGTATCTTAGGAAAGCTCCTGTGGATGTTCGTGCAGCAGAAGTCTTTCTACAAAAAGCCCGTAGATGGCTTGATGTTGCCTATCTTTTGAAGAGAGAGTCACCTGACTATACCAGTGAGATTGCCGCTACTGTTTATAATGTTTTTTTGCATGCCTCACAGGCATTTATGGCCCTTAAAGGGATGAAAGCTACCAAACATATATGCATGATTTGGTATGTAATAGAGCATGTTCCTCTATCTGGTATAGAGAGAATTTTTCTCAATCTTTACGAGTTTCGCAATACCATGTATTACACGGCTACACCGGGTACCATTGGCGATTTAGATGATATACTCAAAGTTGCATCTGAATTTGTAGATTGGGTTGATAGCCTGTTGTCCTGATTTTTCGGACATATTGTCCGAGTTTTGGGGACAAGGTGTTATCTACTATATACGGCTACGGCTTCCCCCCATGCAAGAATATGCCCTTTCATGGCTTTTTCAAGTATCTGTTTTGTGACATTGCCTGACAGGTTTAATGTGCTGTCAAGGGCATATACCTTGATGTGATAGTGATGATCCCCATGTCCCTTTGGTGGACAAGGTCCTCCATAGCCTATCTTGTGGAAATCATTGATGCCCTGTGTGAAGGATATACCATCTTTGACGGTATTTCTTGTCTTGGGAACTGCCTCGGGTATTGTAGTTGTTGGTGTAATGTTCCATGCTACCCAGTGCACCCATGTGCCTACTGGGGCATCTGGGTCGTCCATAACAATAGCCAATGCTTTGGTGCCTTCTGGTATATTCCCAATATGTATCTTGGGAGATATATCTGCCCCATCACATGTGTACTGACGGGGAAACCTCTGAAAATCAAGAGATACACTTAGCGTTTTCATACTGTCCACCCCCTGCGAACATGCAGATAATAAGATAGATAATGCCAAAATGGTAATCCACAGTATCTTTTTCATAATCCCCACCTCTATAAGTATTGTATTACAAAGGCTTTTGTGATGGTTTTATATATTGTCCCACTTTTTGAAACGGTTTGTCCCGTGTATCGGGACATTACTTTTGAAGTATAGACTGAGTTTGATCAATAAGTATTTGAGATAACTTTATGAGTTCATCTACATCAATGGAAGAAATGTTGTCAACGGTGTAATATATGGAATTTCTTATCTGGTAAAGCAGAAAATATGTGTCAATAATATCATTGCCAAGGGTATCGTGATATGTTTCCTGGAGATATAGGATTCCACATATATGTTTAGTTGCCTGTTTGTCATCATGAGATAGGATAGCTTCCATAGAGAAGAGAAAGATATCGTATATGAGAGAGAGTGCAGTTTCGGGATGGGTATATAGTTGATTTCTTGTGCCAATAACAAAGTCAAGCCATCTTTTTGCCTTATAGAGAAAGGATAGGGCATCTTCCTTATTTATTGCCTTTTTATTCCTGATGAACCTTTTTTCTTTGCACTCTTGCCACGATATCAATGAGTTCCTCTCCTTTAATAGTTATTTCACTACTAATGATACTTGTAAGGAATCCAGGATTTTCCCTTGTAAGGTTTTCTATCATTTCATCTGATAGGGTTAATAGGTCTATATCTTTATTGAAAATAGCCATGAGCGATGATAGTAGTCGTCCTCTTTCAATAAAACCAATGGGTGTAGGGTGATACACCCAGATATCTATATCACTATCTTGATGATTCTTTCCCGAGGCATAGCTACCGTATATACCTACACTGTAGGGGGTATTCTGAAAGACCTTTACAATCTGTGTTCCAATATAAGGGATAAAGACAAATTGCTTTAAACTACGGGTTTTAAAGTAACCGTGGTTTATGATGTATGTTATCCCAGTTTTTCTGACAATCTTTTCTTCTTCTAAGGTTTTTATGATTCTCCATAGTTTGCTCTTAGGTATACCAAGATTTGTAGCTGTTTCCCTTATTCTTATTGGTTTTTCCATTTCCAGTAACTGCCTTAGTATTGGTGACCAATCTTCTCTTAGGTTCATTATTTTACCCCCTAAGACATTATACCTCTATGTCCCACTTTTTGAAACACTTTGTTCCGTATATCGGGACAAAAACAAGAAGGGCCCCCAAGGGGCCCTTCTTGGTGGTGATGAGATAGACTGTATTTTTACATTTGTGATACGGCTTTTCTTAGTCTTCTTACGACGGTGTCTTTGGGCATGGCCTCCAGCATGTGGAACAGAGATGGGCCAACTGTTTTTCCAGATACGGCTATTCTGACAATGGGGAAGAACTTTCTCGGCTTAAACTCTTTTTTGGCTGCCACATCTCTCATAGCCTGCTCTATGTTTTCTGCATTCCACTCTGTGAGAGATTCAAATGCATCGGCAAGGTCAGCCAGTGCTGGCACCATATCTTTGCCTTTCTCCCACTGCTTCTGAGCTTTTTCATCCCACTGGAAGTCATCTGTGAAGAAGAAATCTCCCTTGTCAACAAAATCAAGAAGGGTATACGCCCTTTCCCTGAGAAGCTCAAGCACAACTTCCCAGTTGTCGGGCCACTGGTAGCCTTTTTCCTCCATAAATGGTTCAAGTTCCTTTTTCAATTCTTCAAGAGACAGTCTCTTGAGGTGCTCCCTGTTGATATGTCTCAGTTTGTCGTGGTCAAACACAGCAGGGTGGGATGTAATCTTTTCTATCTCAAAGAGTCTTATAAGTTCTTCGGGCTCATAAACCTCTTTGTTTTCCTCATAGGAGGCACCAAGGAGTGCCAAGAAGTTAAACATGGCCTTGGCAAGGTAGCCCTGCTTCTTATACTCCTCTACAGATACTGCACCATGTCTCTTAGATAACTTTGTCTTATCTTCACCAAGAATCATGGGTATGTGTGCAAATTTAGGTACATCCCAGCCCAGTATCTCGTAAAGGATAATCTGCTTTGGTGTGTTGGAGATATGGTCTTCTCCACGCATAACAAGGGTAACGCCCATGTCGTGGTCGTCTACAACAACGGCAAAGTTGTATGTTGGTGTGCCATCGGAACGGACAATGATGAAGTCATCAAGTTCAGATATTTTTATGGATATATCACCTTTGACAAGGTCGTGCCACTTGATTTCTCTATCAGGGTTTTCGTCGGGTAGTTTAATGCGGATAGCTGGCTTTCTGCCCTCGGCTCTCAGTTTCTCCTTTTCCTCTTCAGTTAGATGTAGACATCGGCGGTCGTATTTGTAAGGTTTACCTTGCTTCTGTGCCTCTTTTCTGCGGGCCTCAAGCTCTTCAGGTGTGCAGAAACATTCATAG
>JAMORD010000109.1 GCA_027063755.1 bacterium
ACCTTCCACCCTGCAAATGTTTTATTCTCCAGGTATTCCTTACCTGCAGAATACATGATCCATACGAATAAACCTCCAACAACCAGTTCAACAATGGCCATAATAAGGCCCGTAGTAAAACTACTGCCTCCTCCTGTTGTAGGAAGAAAAGCCGCAAGCATGGAGCCACCAAACAACATCATAAGCGCAGCCAAAACAACAATTACGGCTCCCACATAAGAACCATAAAGCAAAATTTTAGCACCAACTGTCTTGTTCCACATAAATGACACCTCCTTTCAAAAAACAAACCAAACTATCTACTGCTGTGCGAAGGGAACATAGGCAGAGGATACAAGGGAAAGGTCATAGGGGTCCATATCCAGCCTACCGTAAACGCCAACACCTTCATTACGACCAAACACAACCTCGGTGGCAAAGACGACATCAATCTTGGCATAGGCCTCTTTGATGGAAAACTCTTGAGGAATATACACCTTTACATCACAGAAGCCCTTTCTAATAAATGACGGTATAGGCACAAGGGCCCTTACAATGGCACCTGAGGAACTCTCGGGATCAAGATAGAGTATAGACATCTTTACCCTACCGCATACCACAGGAATGGCAAATGGTTTCATAGCAACACCACCATCAAAGGCATCTTCGGCATATATAAATTCAGAGTCTGGATATACAGTAGCTGTGCCATCGGGGGAAACATATACTCCCCCAGTGCCAAAGAATACCACACCGGCCGATGGCATAAAGAAAAACTTGGTATCATAATATCCGGGAATAGGTACATCGGTCTTCACTTTAAAATCGTTGTCGGATGTATCAACAACATCGGCCCACGATGAAAAACGGGCAACAGTGTTAACCTCAAGAGAGAGAAGCATCTTAGCCCCCTTATTTACGACCAAATTCCACGGCTTTGACCTTGCACCCATTAATATGTCCCTCCTTGCTTATTGTACACCACAAAGACTTATTCCCATCTTCAATAAACATGTGATAAACATGAATAGAATTACTCCAAAACTGCTACAATAATTTTGAAGAATGTTCATAAGGGTAGAAGGTGGAATATTACTTTTTAAGGAGGTGTTCTCCGTGACAAGGGTGAGAACGAAGATACTTATGCCCCTTATTATCATGCTTATTATGTCTATCATTGGATTTGCTCTAAATGCCTACATGATCGGCAAAGTTTTTAGTGATGGTGCTGTCATTAATGTAGCTGGCAGACAGAGAATGCTTACACAGCGCATGGCGAAAAACGCAATGATGGTATACGCAGATGTAAACAAAGACGCAGCACTAAAAGAGATGGCACTTGCCAGAGACCTATTTGATGTCTCTCTTAAGGCCCTTATAGATGGTGGTCAAACATATGCCGACCTTGGCATGACAAAGAAAACAGCTCCACTACCACCGGCTTCTGGGGCACCACTTCAGCAACTTCAGAAGGTAAAAAGCTTATGGGAACCATTCAAAGAGGCTGTAAACAAGGTAGAACAGTCGCATGGTGCAGACAAAGAGGCCATACAATACATAGCCGATCACAACAATACACTCCTTGCAGAGATGAACAAGGCCGTTGGCCTATTCCAAAAAGGATACGAAGCAAAACTCCACACCATTAACAATATATCTCTATGGATTCTCATTCTCAACATCGTCATTATCATCTTGTTCTTCTTCTACTTTGAGAAACAAATTACACAACCACTGAAACAGCTTGAAGCGGCAATGGCAGACCTTGCCGAAGGTGAGGCCGACCTCACGAGAAGATTACCTGTCGTATCTAAAGATGAAATAGGCAGAATATCTATGAATTTCAACAAGTTTATGGATAGGCTACAAAACCTTATCAAGGCCTTTGTAGGAGCTGTTGAACAGGGATATGCATACATGGAAGAATTCCATGCGGAGATTACCTCCCTTGAAGATGCATCTAAATTCATTGAAGAGATTACAGACGAAATCACAAATTCTATCTCAGATATGTCCATCAACATGGAACAAATAGCAGATAATGTCAAGCAGGTAGCGGACTCTGCCATTGTCGTTGCCGAATCTGCCACAGAGCTATCCAGCCATATGAACGGTGTTGTCATGGAGGTTGAAGAGGGTAACCAGGTCGTAGAAGATGCCCAGGGCAAAGTCAATGTCGTAACAGAAAAAGCAAAAACTATGATGGAAAAGACCGATGCCCTTGAGCAGTCTGTTAATGCCGTTGGGGATATCATTGATGTTATATCCTCTATTGCCGAGCAGACCAACCTCCTTGCCCTTAACGCCGCCATTGAGGCTGCCCGTGCCGGTGAAGCAGGAAGGGGCTTTGCCGTTGTGGCCGATGAAATTAGAAAACTGGCTGAGGAAACACAGCGCTCTACAGAAGAGATAGGTGCTAAACTGAAAGAGATTATCTCTGCCACCAAAGAAACAGCCGTTTTCTCCAGAGAGGTTGGAGAGGCTATTCAGTCTGTTGGCGAAAGCATGAACCGTATTGTAGACATCTTTGGCAGCATACTGGAGCATGTCCAGGGCGTAACACAGAAAACAGAAGACCTGGCTGCCGTATCAGAAGAGCAGTCTGCAACAGCCGAAGAGATCTCTGCCGGTGTGGAAACAGTATCCCATAACATTGAGTCTATAGCCAAGCACATGGAAGAGATCAACGAGAAGATCAACTCCTTTGCCTCCGATGTTAGAGGCATGGCCCAGAAAGAAAATCTCATTAAAAACATCTTTACTGAACTCGCAGACAGGGCAAGCAAATTCAAAGTGTAAAAATACCATTAGTATCAATAGGCCCCCGCACATGCGGGGGCTTTTTTCATAGATACATGCACTTCTGCAGGTCGGGGGACAACCTCAGTTTCACGATGACGGCACATTTTTCAAAGTGGTGCTCTACAAACTGCCGGATACCGCCGGAAAACTGCCGGGTACTGCCGGAAAATCGGCACAAGAGGTACCGGTTCGGCATATAAAAGAACATGGCCATATCACACGAAAAGAGGTAGAAAAACTACTGGGTGTCAAAGAAAGGTGGGCCAGACAGATACTCCACGACATGGTAAAGGCAGGTATATTACAGGCCATAGGTAGAGGAAAAGGGAGGATATACATACTAAACGGTGGGTGATGCCCCGTATATAGATTGCCGGCCCCGCCACATCGTGCCGGTAAAAAGTCCTCTTATAACAGTGAAAACACTTACTGGGTGTATAGGGTATATTAATAACAACCAACCCTTAAGACTTATCTGCAATGGATAAACTATGTAAGACCTAAGGCCATACACCTAAAAATGATGAGAGGAAATTTTCACCCGCTATGTGTAATAAATAAGGATCCTTATAAATCATACATGCAATATTTATAGCTCCAAGTAGACAAAGATGTATTAGAGATTAATTAGAAACTCCATAATCTATCATATAGGAAGGTTGTCAAGAAAAAAGCTATACACAAAGGAGCAGACAAGATAACATTTTCCTACTACTTTATCTTCAATTTAGGCTTTGTCATAGCCCAGTCGGGATGCTTAGCCCCGTATATGGCTGAAAACGATATGATAAGCATGAGTATGCGAAAGACATCATCGGTAACAACAAATATATCAAGAAACGCCAAGATAGAGAGCACCCAGTATCCCGCAGATATGAACTTTTTTTCCCTTACACCAAGACCTTCCATAACAATATTCCACAGGAGAAACGGTATTGTCAGCATAAACATACCATCGTGGAGATATCCAAAGTTTTTCTGAAGATAACCCTGCACGGCAACAGCGGCCCCAAAGGGTATCATCAGCACAAGCATATACGTTATAATCCTCTTCAACCACACTGTTAACTTCGTATCGGCCCCCGTTTTACAAGTCTTCACTTTACCACCTCCATAGGTGTATTATCTCATATGACAGCACCCCACATAATCCACCGAAAAAAAATGCCCCAATGGGCTGCGAAGGTGCAAGCAGACATGGACATTTCTATCTACTATCATCGGGGCCACATGTAGAACATACACCACTGATGAGCTCAAAGGCAAGATTCCAAACTCTAACATCTATTGGTCGCCTGTTATCAATACCATATTGGAAAGATTATGTAAAAGGATTTCACACGGAAATATATGCCAAGCAAGCAATACACATTCCTATTTCTATATTTTCTGCATGCAAAGCCGTCAATAGAGATCTGTTATAAACATCACACAGCCACACTTGGAAAGATTCATGTCCTCGTAGGAGAGTTTGTTATAAACACGAAACAAAAGAAACCTATAAACAACTTTAGCACACCGAGGCAATACCCACTTTTCCTACATATCCTTTAGGCCATAAGCCTCCCTGACAATACCCTTTGCCAGCGCTAGTGTGGCATCAATAAGGGGCAATGGGCTTCTTATCTTATCCTTCACAAGGGGTATCTCCGTACATGCCATGATAAGGGCTGCCGCCCCCTTGTCTACCATGTGGTCTATAACACGCTGAATAAGTATAGCCGGTCTACCATACACACCAGATTTTATGGTATAAATAGCATCCATAAGCATGGTGAGATATCGCTCATCGGGATATATAACATCATATCCAAAGCCCTCGTATATACGCCCCTTCACCGTACCTACTGTTCCTAGCACACCAACAGGTCCTTTGACTCCATGGGAAGCAACCTTTCGCATGGACTCTCTGGCAATATGAAGCATATACACACCTGTCTCTTTGACAATATCCTCATAAAAATAGTGGGCCGTGTTGCACGACATGGCGAAGATCTCGGCACCGGCTCCCTTTAATCTCAAAACCGATTCTATAAGGTAAGGGAGGGGATTTTCTCCCCTCCCCAAGATGTAGGCCGACCTGTCGGGTATCTGGCTGTAGTTGTCAAGAATGACATGGAGATGTTCCTGATCTCTCTTTGCCGGTGAAAGCTTTATAACCTTATACACAAGGTCTACACCGGCCTCAGGCCCCATGCCACCGATAATACCTACAACCTTACTCGGCATAGTAGACATTCTCGTCAAGCTCTCCCTCACTCTTGGCAATATAAGTTGCACCTGTCAGGTCACCGGTAACATTGAGGGCTGTTCTTGCCATGTCAAGGAATACATCAATACCGGCAATGAGGGCCACACCCTCAATAGGCAGTCCTATAGACTGTGTCACCAGTGTTAGCATGATAAGGCCGGCACCGGGCACACCGGCTGTACCTATAGATGCCAATGTTGCAGTGACAACAACCATAATCTGCTGGGACAGTGTTAGATGCATACCGTAAACTTGGGCAATAAACAGTGCGGCAACACCCTGATAAAGTGCCGTTCCGTCCATGTTTATGGTTGCACCAAGAGGCAGCACAAACGAGGCTATAGGCTCGGAAACGCCCAGTTTCTCCTTTGCAACCCTCATGGTTACAGGCAATGTTGCACTACTACTTCTTGTAACAAATGCCGTAAATGTGGCCTCAAAGGCTTTCTTGAAGAATACCCATGGGTTGAGTCGGGCAAGCAGAGACAGTACACCGGTGTATGTGATAAGTGCATGAAGAATAACACCGATGTAAACACCAAGAATGACCTTGGTGTAAGGCAAAAGAATAGATAGTCCCTTTTCTCCTACAACCTTGGCAATAAGACCAAATACACCAAATGGTGCCCACCACATGACAATGGCCGTCAGCTTATACATCGTTTCGGCTACACTATCCATGACATTAAGTACAAGCTTCCCCTTCTGTCCGGCCATTAACGCTGCCACACCAAAGAACAGTGCAAACACAATGATTTGAAGCATGGCACCATTGGCAAGAGAGGCTATAGGATTCTTTGGGAAGATATTTAAGAACACCTGATAAAGAGAAGGGGCCTCTTTACCAGTAAACTCCAGGCCTTCGCCAAGTTGCATACCGGCACCAACTTTCATAAGATTACCGAGAATAAGACCAATGGTGACGGCAAAGGCTGTTGTAAGGAGATAGTAGAGAATGGTCTTAAGACCAACCCTACCAAGTTTTGCCGGATCGCCAATAGATGCTACACCAACAACAATACTGGAGAACACCAGTGGAACAATAAGCATCTTCAAAAGTCTAATGAAGACATCGCCCATCCAGGCAACCCAAATGACATGGTCTTTACCCAAGATAAGACCGGCAACAATACCGAGGGCAAAGCCTACGAGAATCCAGACAAGTAGTTTCTGAGAAGAGCCCTTTTTCTGAGCCATATTATCACCTCCCACTTAATATTAAAACATATTTATTCTCAAAATAGTGTTTTTTATTCCCTACGGTGCATGAAAGAAACATATAGGCTGAGGATTAATGGTACACCCATAGAATAGATATACAATTCTATGCCCGAAACCCACCACGCATACACCAGTATGATTTATCAATATCAGAACACTCTTGATAGAAA